>SFAU01000204.1 GCA_007096045.1 Microcystis novacekii Mn_MB_F_20050700_S1
AAAATAAAGCTTATTAAAAGAATGAGTTATGGATTTACCAATTTTCAACATCTTCGACTGAAGCTGTTTGCTTGCTTTAATTCATAACAAAAATTAACACACGAAAACCAGAAGAGCCAATTAAGGACTGAGAAGATTGTCTATAATAACTCTCCAAAAGCTAATAGGATAGGAATATCAAGCATGGACAACCAATAACCTTAGAAAACTCTTGTTCGCTTTCTGGGATTAAGCTGGTTAAAATTTTCTTGACAAGAAGTTGATCATCGGGTAAGATGCAGTGAAGCTAACTCTTAGATCGGGTCTCGAACCACTTGGCTAGTTACATTGCCTATTATAAATAACAGGCAGCCTTAAGAGAATTTTACCAAGAGTTAATGGAAGGCAAACAGCTAGTAATAGTTTGATCGAGGATACCAGTTTCGAGTTGGCGTTGACGATAAAACAGGGCAGTAAATATTAGTCGTATAAAGGTTGACAATGTTAAAAAAATTACTTAACCGTATGCAAACCGAACAGGGGAGAAAAAATATTAAATTTGCCCTAGCCAGAAAAATATTCAATCCCCTCTTAAGAAATATGGGCTACACCCTAATTACTGACCATTTTTATCAGCCGATACCCAACCGTCAGGAAATTATGACATACGCAGGTAAAGAAAGGCCTCTTAGCTCAATTGAATGGCATCTAGACAAGCAAACTGAACTGGTTAAGTATTTACTAGAAAAATATGATTTAGAATTTAACAATAAAGAAATTTTTTCAGCATTTGGTTATTCTGAAGATAGTTCTGCTCTCATTAGTGGCGATGCAGAATTCCTCTATGCTATGGTCAGAGAAAGGAAACCTTCTCAGGTAATTGAAATTGGCTCAGGTGGTAGCACTAAAATTATCGCCGCAGCTTTAAGAATGAATTTTATAGAAAATTCCCAAAGATCACAACTGATCTCGATCGAGCCTTATCCTCAAGATTTTTTAAAAGACTTTGCTAATGTTAGTAAAGATTTTCTAGAATTTAGTTTGCTTACCCAGAAAGTAGAAACCGTAGATTTGTCTGTTTTTGAATCCCTGCAAACCAATGATATCCTATTTGTGGATTCTAGTCATGTGTTTAAGTCTGGCAGTGATGTGGAGTTTGAATTTCTTCAAGTTTATCCCCGTTTACAAACAGGAGTTTTAGTTCATATTCATGATATATTTTTCCCCTATGATTATCCCATCGAATGGAATCTCAAAGAATCGCGATACTGGAATGAGCAATACTTTTTAGAAACTTTTCTACAGTTTAATAAAAAATTTGAAGTTTTGGCATCCTTATCTATGGTATCTTCTTATAATAATTCTGTGTTTCTGGACAATATCAATGCTTATAATGAAGAGCGATTACCTGGTTCTTTCTGGAGGATTGCTTGAAGATTACTTACCATTAAAAAATTATGACAACAATTAATCTTAATAATGAATTTTCCACAAATCGTCGGATGACTATGGAGATGCCAGTTATTGTTAACGATCCTTCCTCAAAAGTGCAATCTCATTTATTTTTGCCATCTAGTCCAGAACGTAAGGGAGAAGGGGGATTAAGAACAAAGGGATATTTCAAACGGTCTTACGATGAAGCTAGTGGTTTGTCTGACAATTCACCGCTTCCTTTAGTTACCATCATTACTGTAGTTTTCAATGGTGAGAAGTATTTAGAGCAAACGATTCAGAGTGTGATTAATCAGGCTTATGATAATGTTGAGTATATTGTTATAGATGGTGGTTCTACGGATGGGACAGTTGATATTATTCGTAAGTATGAAAACCAGATTGATTATTGGGTAAGTGAACCTGATGGTGGTTTATACCATGCAATTAATAAAGGAATAACTTTATGTATGGGAAGACTTGTAGGCATAATTCATGCTGGTGATAATTATACTTTAGAAGCTATTGTTGAGGTAGTCGAAGCATACCTTAAAAAAACATCTGCGGCACTCTTTACAGGGGATTGCCAATGTTTGTTTAGAGATAATTATAATTGGTATATTCGGTCGGGTAATCTAGGACCATTGCCCTATAAAACTTTACCTCATCCATCTACTTTTGTTTCTCTTGAAACATATAAGAAATACGGAGCTTTTGAAACTTCATTTAAAATAGCTAGTGATTACGAGTTTTTCTGTCGTTGTTTTGCTCAGTCTGTAGAATTCATTTATATCAATAAAACGATTGCTATTATGATGAATCCTGGAATTTCAAATAACTATTATATGACTGCAAAAGAAGAATTAATGGTTCGTATGCGTTACCTGCCCAAGTTACTTGCTATCATTATTTTCCTACGCTCTTGCCTAACAATTACAGGTCATAAAGCTTTAGAATATTTAGGACTATGGTATTTAATTGAGGCTAAGAGACATGGAAGCATCGGTTAGTGTAATTATTCCCTGCTATCGTTGCTCAAATACAATTGAGAGAGCAGTGGATTCTGTAGCCAGACAAACCCTCCGTCCTGCCGAGGTTATTCTGGTTGAAGATGACAGCGGTGATGGTACATTGGAGAAGTTGAAAGAATTACAGCAGCAGTATGGTAAAGAGTGGATTAAGGTTGTTGCTTTAGAGTCTAACTCTGGTCCTTCTATTGCACGTAATACTGGTTGGAATTTAGCATCTCAGGATTTTATTGCTTTTTTAGATGCTGATGATGCTTGGCATCCAGAAAAAATTGAGATTCAGTATTCTTGGATGCTAGTCAATCCTCAAGCCTTAGGATGTGGTCATGCCTATGAGTTAGTTCAAGCTAATTCTACTCGTCTAAATTATGGTGAAATTATATCGGCTTTTACAGTTCGTTTAGTAACCCCAAATCAAATTTTGTTAACTAATCCATTTGTCACTCCATCTATCATGTTAAAACGTAAAATTGACTATCGATTTGATACCTCAAAAAAATACGCTGAAGATCATTTTTTATGGATGGAAATGTGTTTAGATGGATGTCAGCTTTATTATCTTGATATCAAAGCCACTCTTGTTTTTGAAACATCAGGTAGCTTGAGTAAAAATAAACTCCATATGAGATATGGTGGAATAAATAACTATTGGAGATTGTGGAAAAAACAAAAAATTGATTTATCAACAATGATTTTTTATGTTCAATATACTTCTCTCAAGGCGGTTTTGTCAATTTTGTTTCCGAAATTACACTTGTTTTTTAGACAAAAGTTAGAGCTTTTTTTGTTTAATTAATAGTAATGGTATAATTTTGTTTAGGTTCTTATCTATAGCGGTATTCAGAATTATGAGGTACGCCGATTTTCTTCCCTGTTCCCTGTTCCTTTCTTCGAGGAAAACCCGAACAAAAACTTCAAGACTTGTGGCTACAAGCTGACATAGCTATCTGTAATAAGATTCCCAAGGTTTTTCCTCAAGAGATTGTTAAACCTTGGCACAGGTACAAGAAGTAAATATATTATCCCTAATGTTTAACTTTATTACTTCAGAATTATGAAACTTAGTGCCTCCCTTGTCCTTTACAAAAATGACCCAGAGATAGTTATTCAAGCAATTAAATCTCTGTTCGGCACACCCATAGAAATTAATTTATCAGTAGTAGATAATTCTCCCACCGATGAATTCAAAAAAATATTCGATAATTTTCAGGAATACGATATAGATTATTACTTCAATAATGGTAATAACGTTGGTTTTAGCAAAGCTCAAAACCTAGCTATTGTTAGGGCTAAAAAGTATGATTACCATCTTGTAATGAATCCCGATATATATTTTGACAAGAAAACAATTTTAGAACTAATAGATTACTTAGAACATAATTTAGATATTGGATTAATTCAGCCTAAAATACTTTATCCCCACGGTGAAATACAATATCTGTGTAAACAGAACCCAACTTTTTTGGCACTGTTTATGAGAAGATTTATACCCAAAGAATTGGCTAGTCGGGGGATGTTTAAAAAATATATGGACTGGTATGAAATGAGGGAAACTGGTTATGATAAAATTATGGACGTTTCCTATTTGTCTGGGTGTTTTATGCTGTTTCGTCGTCAATATTTAGAAGAAATTGGATACTTTGATGAAAACATTTTTATGTATCTAGAAGATGCGGATATAACCTTGAGAATGGCAGAAGAATATAGGTCTGTATTTTATCCTAATACCTATATTTATCACTACTGGGCTAGAGGTTCGCAAAAATCTCTTAAATTGACTTGGGTGACTATTCAATCAGCATTTTATTATTTTAGTAAGTATGGCTGGAAATTTTGGTAAATTAGGTTAACAACATAATTATAAAATAATTTTATGAAAAACATTTTAGTCACGGGTGCAACAGGTTTTATCGGCAGCTATCTTTTGCCAATTTTATCTCAGCAGAAATTCCATATTACTGCGGCAGTACGAAAGAATTTATCTCAGTCCTTATCTATCCCAATTAAAACTATCAAAGTTGGCAATATCGATGAAAAAACTAATTGGCAAGAGGCTCTTGAGGGAATTGATATAGTAATCCATCTAGCGGCCCGCGCTCATATTATCAACGAAACTATTCCCAATCCAGAAGCGGAATTTATTAAGGTTAATACTCAGGGTACAGCTAACTTAGTTCAACAATCAATTCAAGCAGGAGTTAAACACTTTATTTTTATCAGTTCTATCGGTGCGATGACAACTCAAAGCGATAGGGTACTCACAGAAAACTCTCCCTGTCACCCTGATAGTCCCTATGGTCGTAGTAAATTGCAAGCAGAACAAGCTTTAATTAACCTTGCCAAAGATACTAACATGACTTGGACGATCCTTCGTCCTACTCTAGTTTACGGCCCTGGTAATCCGGGTAATATGGAGCGCTTGATGAAACTAATTAAACGGGGACTACCTTTACCTTTTGGTGCGATCAAAAATCGTCGTAGTTTTGTCTTTGTGGGTAACTTAGTTGCTGCCATTATTACCTGTTTAGATCATCCTAATGCCGCTAATCAAATTTTTTTAATTAGCGATAACCAAGCTGTTTCTACTCCCCAATTAATTCGACTCATTGCTCAACAAATTCAACAACCCTGTCAATTGCTGCCCGTCCCCACTACCCTACTTAGATTCTTAGGTTATCTGGGTGATACCATAGAATCCATAACAGGGAAAAACCTCCCTTTTAACACCTATAGTATCGATCGCTTGCTTGGTTCTCTTACTGTTGACTCTAGCCATATTCAAAAAACCCTGGATTGGCAACCTACCTTTACTTTAGAGCAAGGATTAGCCCAAACAATTCAGCCAGAAAATTAGTGATCAACCTGTCAAAAAGACTTCATAATTCAAGTTCCGCTTTGACAAAATCGGCAGTTTTATAGAGAGAAAACCCCACTTTAGCGGCTATCATCTGCATAGCGCGGTTATCCCTTAAAATTTGCCCTTCAATTCCCTCTAATCCTTCCTTTTTGCCAATAGTGACTAAACGCTGTAGTAACTCTGTACCAATTCCTTGACCTTGATAGTCATCCCTAACTAATAGGTCAAATTCTGCCACATTAACGCCATGTAGTTTATTTAAGCGTCCTATAGCGATAATTTCTCGATCTTCCGTGTGATCGTTATTAATCTCTACCACTAAGCTCATTACTCGATCGTAGTCGATAAAACAAATGCGCGTAAGACGATCATAAGCGGTTTGACGATCGAGATTGACAAGATGAAAATAACGATAATAAATGGTTTCTTCCGAGAGATAATGGTGAAATTGTTGCATTAAAGGCTCATCTGCTGCCCGAATCGGACGAATTAGCACTTTTAAGCCTCTTTTCGTCGTCCAAGGTTCTATATAATGTTCGGGATAGGGACGGATTGCCGGATGAGATAACTTTTCTGGGGGAGTAGTTGGAGGATGAAGAAGGATAGAAGCGGAAAGGGCGATCAATTGCTCTGAATCGGCAAAAAAGGGATTAATATCGATAGTTTTAATGCGAGGTTGTTCACTGACCAAGTGACTAAATTTAACGATTATTTGCTCCAAATTCGCTAAATTAAGCGATTTAAGCCCATTTAATCCCTGAAAAGCCCGATAAATCTTGGTTTTTTCTAAAAGTCTGCGAGCGAGATTAGTATTTAAAGGAGGTAGAGCGGTGGCGTAATCTTGAAAAATATCGACTAAACGGCCACCAGTACCGAAAATTATCACCGGTCCGCACTGATAATCGTAATTAGAGCCGATAATTAACTCATATCCTCGATTTATCTCTAACATCGGTTGAATAATCACCCCGAAAAAATGCTCCCGACCCACTTGTGCGCTAATATTAGCTTCGATCGCCTGATACGCTTGCACCACTGCCCTAGGGGAAAAAAGCGGCAATTGTACCCCACCCACCGCGCTTTTATGGATAATCGTCTGGGAATGCAGTTTCATCACCACGGGATAACCGAGAGATTCAGCGAGATTAACTGCTTCTGCGGCACTTTCAGCGATTTCAGTGACAATAACAGGGATTCCATAAGCTTTCAGTATAGCTAAAGACTCTGGCTCACTGAGAATTGTTCTGTCCCCTGCTTGCTCGATAATCTGGCTCACTAAAACTCGATCGGAGCTATTTTCCTGAGAATTGGCTAAAATTGGCGTTTGATAAAGACCGCGCAGATTCTCCTCATATTTCCAGAGCAAATTAAACACCCGGGCCGCCGAATCGGGATAGCGATAGGTGGGGATACCCTGCTGATTTAATAACGCTAACCCTTCTGCAATGCCCTCTCCCCCCATCAAACTTGCTAAAATGGTTTTTTTGCTGTTTTGAGCGATTGAAGCAATTCTACGGGCAATTTCTCGCAGATCGGTGTTAAAGCGAGGCGAGAGAATCATCAACACCGCGTCGGTATGAGCATCCGCTAAAGCGATCTCTAGGGCGCGAGCGTAGCTATCGGGATCGCTGCCGCGACGCAGATCGATGGGATTTTGGGGGACGATATCTGCGGGAAAAAGAGGAGCTAGTTGCGCGATCGTTGCGGGGGTAAGGGTTGCCAGTTGTCCATCTTCCGCTAGTAAAGCTGAGGCCGCTAAAAGAGCGGGAGCAACACCATTGCTGATGATTGTCAAGTGTTTTCCCCGGGGAAATCGGGGAATTTTCCCTAAAACTTGCGTGATATTCAAGAGATCGGCCAGTCTTTGTACTTCCACGATGCCACAGCGAGCAAAGGCAGCGGAGAGAGTTAGCTGATCGCTGGTCAATTTGCCAGCATGGGAAAGAGAAGTGAGGTCAAAGTCGGTACTGTGGCGACTAATGGCGATAATTGGTTTATTTAGGGCAACTTCTCGAGCTGAGGACAGAAAAGAGCGGGCATTATTCAGGGATTCTAGGTAGATAACGATGCTTTTGGTTTGGGGATCGTCTCCCAAATAATAGAGTAATTCGCCCCAATCCACATCTAAAAGGACTCCGAGGGAGATAAAGTGACTAAAACCGACATTTTCGCTTAAACTCCAATCAAGCACGGCAGCAGCGATCGCACCACTTTGACTAATCAGGGCAATTGAACCAGTTTTCGGCAGGATTGGGGAAAAGGTGGCGTTAAGATTTTGGCTGAGATTGCAGATTCCTGAGCTATGAGGACCGATGATGCGTAATTTTTGACCAGCGATCGCTTTAATTTCCCTAAGTAGATTTTCCCCTATCTGTCCAGTTTCCCGAAAACCCGTGGAGAGAATCAGGGCGCATTTAACCTGTTTTTCGACAGATTGGGCGATAATAGCGGGAATTTCGGGAGCAGGGGCGGTGATAATTACCAGATCGATCGCCGCTTGCATATCTGGTAAACTGCTATAGGTGGGAAGATTGAGCCGGTTTTCGGGGTGAGGATTAACTAGATAAAGGCGGCGCTGACCGGGATTATGATGGAGATTATGTAAAAGAGTGCGATCAAGTTGGGGATTTTGGCGATTAAACCCCACCACAGCGATAGTTTTTGGCTCAAAAAAGGCTCTTATGGTTTGATGTTCGCCACCACGAGGCTCTAAGATGGAATTTAACATAAGTAAGCTAGGAGGCATTTAAACTGGGTATTGTTAAGTGAGCTAAAAAAGCAGCTAACCTTGCTGTTCCAGTGTTCCAATGTTCCCCGATCAACCTAGACCAATTCTAGCTGTTTAATCAGGGTTCGATCGGTGTAATTAATTTTGTCTAGGTAGGGTTGGCAATAAAACAGCCCTAGCCGATGAACATTTTCCCCAAGAGATCTAGTAAACTAACTGATGCTGTAAATATTTAGAGACAGACGATGGAACTGGAATATCCCGAGGATTTGAGATACCTAGAAACCCACGAATACGTCAGACTCGAAGGTGAAATCGCTACCTTGGGAATTAGTGCTTTTGCCGTCGATCAATTGGGTGATATCGTGTTTCTGGAATTGCCCGAATTGGGAGATGCGCTAGAAGTAGGTAGTAGTTTTGGTACGATTGAATCGGTAAAAGCGGTAGAAGATCTTTATCCTCCCGTATCGGGGACCGTAGTCGATCGCAATCAAGGGATGATTGACTCCCCCGAATTAATTGCCGATGATCCCCACGGGGAGGGTTGGTTATTAAAAGTGCGGGTAGAAAACCCCGATACTGCCTTGGCTGATACCCTCTCCGCTAGTGAATATCGCGTCCAAGTGTCAGGGGAAAGTTAACTAATATTAACAACAGGGAGCCAGACCCTCACACTATCATAATCATAGGAAGAATTGAAAATCCAGGAAGCGATCGAGTCTTCCTGATTTTTGTCTCTAAACCGTGCTGAGACGAAATTCTAGCCCGAATCGAGTCAGGTTTCACTATTTACCCAATCTATGCTAAATCCTAATCTCGCGGCGATCGAACTTTCCAAAGAGGAGGTTCAACGCTACTCTCGACATATTATTCTGCCCGAAGTAGGCTTAGAAGGTCAAAAAAAACTAAAAGCCGCCAGTGTTCTCTGCATCGGCACCGGGGGACTCGGTTCCCCGCTTTTACTCTATCTAGCGGCGGCTGGCATCGGTAGAATCGGTATTGTTGACTTCGATATCGTCGATAGTTCCAATCTGCAACGTCAAATTATTCACGGCACTTCTTGGGTAGGTAAACCGAAAATTGTTTCCGCTAAGGACAGAATTCTGGAAATTAACCCCTATTGTCAGGTGGATTTGTACGAAACCCGCATAAGTTCCGAAAATGCCCTTGACATTTTAGCCCCCTATGATGTGGTCATCGACGGGACCGATAATTTCCCCACCCGTTATCTAACTAATGATGCTTGTGTTCTTCTCGACAAACCCAACGTCTATGGCTCAATTTTCCGCTTTGAAGGACAGGCAACCGTTTTTAACTACCAAGGCGGTCCCAACTACCGCGATCTCTATCCCGAACCGCCACCACCAGGGATGGTTCCCTCCTGTGCCGAAGGCGGCGTTTTAGGGGTTTTACCCGGAGTAATCGGCACAATTCAAGCCACAGAAGCCATTAAAATTATCCTCGGCGCTCCGGATACCCTTAGTGGTCGTTTACTGCTTTACAATGCTTGGGAAATGAAATTCCGCGAGTTAAAATTGCGTCCGAATCCCATCCGTCCCGTTATTGAAAAATTAATTGATTACGAACAATTCTGCGGTATCCCGCAAGCAAAAGCACAAGAAGCAGCAGAACAGCAAAAAATGACAGAAATGACCGTAGTAGAGTTAAAAGCACTCATTGACAGCGAGGCCAATGATTACATTCTCATCGATGTGCGTAATCCCAACGAGTACCAAATCGCTAATATCCCCAACTCGGTATTAATTCCCCTACCCGATATTGAAAATGGTGCGGCAATTCCCAAAATTAAGGAATTAGTCAACGGTTATCGTCTCATCGCCCATTGTAAGATGGGGGGACGTTCCGCTAAAGCCCTCGCTATCCTCAAAGAGGCGGGTATCGAAGGAATTAACGTCAAAGGTGGTATCAGCGCCTGGAGTCGCGAAGTCGATTCTTCTGTACCAGAATACTAATTTTGGGTTTTAGGGTTTTGGGGTTTTGGGGTATTAGTTGAATTTCCCCATTCCCTATCCCCCCATCTCCCTAGGGTTGATTCAAGGTAGGGTTGATTCATGAATCAACCCTACCCCATTCCCCATCTCCCCTTCTCTGTGTTTCCTGTTCTCTCTGAATCTGTTAAGATCAAGGCCAGTTAGCCTTAAAATCTTGGGTGTGAGCAAAAAATGAAAAACCATATTAAAAAAATTGCTAGTTGGAGCGCGATCGCTACTATTGCCCTTGGCTTAGTAGAAATGAACCGAACAGCGATCGCATTTGGCAACAATAATCAATTTAGTGCCTGTATCAGTCAGATTGTCGGCACGGGAGTCAGTCCCCAAGATGCCGCCACCGCTTGTTCAGAAGCATTAATTCCTAAAGAATTATCCCGCTGTGTGGCGATGATTAAATCCAAAACCCCGATCGATGGTAATCTGGCTCTGCAAGCTTGTTTTCAAGTGCGTCGTCCCATCGACCTAGGTCACTGTGTGGTCGATATCCACCGCGCTGCCCCCTTGTTTGCCGCTAATTCCCTCAAACAAACAGAAACAGCCAAGGAACCTGATAAATTAGGGATTTCTACACAAATTTTAGATTCCTGTCGTCAAAGTTTATTACCCGGTCGCTTTTCCCAATGCGTTATCGCTGTCAGTCGTGGTGTGGACAAAAATAACCCCTCCCAAGCTTTACAAACCTGTTTAAGTGCCGAGGATTTCCCCAGAGATCTATTCCCCAGTTATCCCCAAAATCAAGACCAGAGACCTTAATCAAGATTATTTGGCTCTCTTATTTTGGGAATATACGGAAGAACCAGAAAACGTTAAATATTGAACCATCAATCAGACGAGTCCGGCGGCTTAGGAAAGGTACACTTAACCGTAATATTTAAATTACTTTTAGCGGTTCCTTTAGTAATATAAGGGATTCCTACCTCGCCGCCGATTTCGACACCAAATTGTAAAGTGACTTCCTCAATGTTAGCAATGGCTAAATTGCGAAAAGCGTTTAAAGTGTAAGTAGTGTAAGTACGAATTGTATCTTCAATTGTCTGAAAATTCTGCAAAATTTGCTGTTTATCTGGTACAGTAATTACCCCTTTAGCAACTCTTCCCTCGGTTTTTACCGTCTCGGTCGGAATTTCCAGGTCATCGGTGGACTCTATATAAATTAGAGTGTTTTCGTCAATTTGGATCGGAGTTAGTCGAGTCATAAATAATGCAGAAATTGAAAATTAACTTTTTTCTTAACTATTTCTTGGCTCTCCCGTACTTGTGATGATAAGAAAAGATTCTCTAAGAGAGGGCGTATGCTTTCCTTGCAGTTTACCAAAAAATAACCTAACATAAAAAACATTTCTATCCCTTGCTGACTGTCTATGGCTCGCTACGCCCTTGTCATCGGCATTAACCATTACGATAACCCCAATTTCCTGCCACCTTTGAGCAAACCGGCGAAAGATGCGGAAGCTGTTGCTCAATTCTTGGAGAATACCGGGACATTTGCCAATGTAGAACGCCTACCCAATCGCTGGATTGCCGCAGAAAAACGCTACGAAGTTGTTCTAGGAAAGGTGACGGGGAATGAAGTCTTGCAAGCCTTAAAGCAAATCTTATCGGGAGAGCAGACCAAAAATCAAGAAGTCTTGATCTACTTTTCAGGACACGGGTTTCGCCTGATCAATCGCATCGGTGACGGGGAGGCCTATCTCGCCACCTCCGATAGCCAACCCGAAGGCAAAAATGCCATTTCTTTAGACCGAGAACTCAATCCTTTATTACGGCGTTCTAGTTTGAGTAATCTGGTAGTAATGCTAGACTGTTGCCATGCGGGGGCGTTATTGCCCGAAAATCGGGAACTAAATCGCACTTTGCTAGAACCTAGCCTCTCAGCATTTAATGAGAAGCAAGATTACTTCCTAATCACCGCCTGTCGGTCAGAACAGGTGGCTTGGGAAGATGAGGAATACAGTTTGTTCACCGCCGCTTTACTGAAGGGATTGTCCCAAAAACAGGCGGCTCCAGAAACGGGAGAAATTAGTTGCGATCGCCTGTTTGATTTCGTTTCGCGGGAATTGCGAGGGAAGGGTCAAGAACCGATTCGCATGGGAGTTGGGCGATCGCTAATTCTGGTCAAATATGGGGCGCAACCTCAAGTTAAAGAAGTGAAACCGTTACTAGATGAGAATGGAAAATTGCGCTGTCCCTATCAAGGATTGCTGGCCTTTACTAAGAAAGAACGGGATTTCTTCTTCGGACGCAAGCGAGTGGTGGAAGACATCAAATCTAAGCTAGATCGGCTAAATTTTGTCCCTCTGATTGGTGCTTCTGGAAGTGGTAAATCTTCGGTGGTTCTGGCGGGATTGATGCCCTGGTTGGAAGAATTAGGATGGCAAATTCTCGAACCCATCAAACCTGGATTTAAGCCGTTAACAATGTTGGAAAGCCTGCTGTTACCCTATTTTCGAGATGATCAACTATTGCTGGATCAATGTATCAATAATCAAGGCTTAAAACCGCTATTAGAACTTTTTCCCCGCCAACACAAATTATTGCTGGTGGTGGATCAATTTGAGGAATTATTCACTTTTGCTCTAGCAGAACAGCGCGATCGCTTTATTGAATTGATTACCCAAGTTGCCACAATTCCAGACTCTCCTTTGGCAGTTGTTGCTACCATGAGGGCGGATTTTATTGAACCCTGTTTGCGTTATGATGGGCTGCGAAAAATAATTCAAAATAACGCCGAATACCTGCCAGATCTAAGGGGATTAGATTTGCTAGAAGCTATCACCGAACCAGCCAAACTGCAAGGCTATGAAGTTACTAATTATTTACTCAATAAAATCCTCAAAGATATTAAAGAAGAACCAGGATTTTTACCCTTATTAGAGTTTGCTTTAACCCAGCTTTGGCAGAGGCGAGATGAAGCAAAGTATCAGGTTACTTTAGATGCTTACCAGGCGATACGTGGGATAGTAGGAGCGTTAAATTGTCAAGCTGATAAAGTTTACGAATACAAAGATTATGAAAAAGACTTACCGCAGCAGGAGCGAACAGAAACAGAAAAAGCTTTAATCAAGCGAATCTTCTTGAATCTTCTGCAAATAGGAGATGGGGAAAAAGATACCAGATTGCGTCAACCGAAAGCAGTTATTTTGTCTCTAGCTGGAGATAATCAAGAAGGACAAAAAGTCTTAACAGAACTAATTGACGGTAAACAAGGATTAGTAAAAGGTCGCCTTTTAGTGACGGGAAAAACTGAACGAGAAGAAGAAGCTTGGGTAGATTTAGCCCATGAAGCTTTAATTGAAAAGTGGGACAACCTGAATCTGTGGCGAACCGAAAATCGACAGGGAAGAGAATTAGCCAAACAGGTGGATAAAGATGCCAAAGACTGGCAAAAAAATAACAAATCTCAGTATTATTTGTGGTCGGGTGACAAGTTAGCAGACGCGGAGAAAGTCCTGCAAGAATATCAAGACACGGTGGAGACTACGAAATTGGCTAAAGATTTTCTCGAAGCTAGTAGCCAGCAAGAATTATATAATTACCTCCGCAGTCCAGATATTGATAATTTAGACTGTGAAGCTTTAGAAAAGGAAGCAGCTAATAAATCATTTTTAAGCCGAGAAAAGTTGAGAAATTTACTAAAAGATGAGAAGGAAAAACCACAGATAAGGCTGTCAGCTTCCTGGTTGCTGAAGCAGTGGGGAGAGGAGGTTCCTATCTGGACAGCAGAGGTTAATAAGGAAGGAAATATTGCCCTCTCATTTATCAGAGAAGACGACCTACCAGCCACAGTAATCGAAGAGTTAGAAAGTGGAATAAACCTAGAAATGATGGAAATTCGCGGTGGTGAGTTTTGGATGGGTTCTTCTGAAGGAGAAGAAGGAGCATTTCCAGATGAGCGCCCGCCACACAGGGTCAGGATTTCTCCCTTTCTGATGGGCAAATATCCGATAACGCAGGCGCAGTGGCGAGTAGTGGCTTCTTTGCCTAAAGTTGAACGGGATCTTAACCCAGACCCCTCAACCTATAAAGGGGATAGCCGCCGACCAGTGGAAAGTATTAGTTGGTACGAGGCAGTGGAATTCTGTGAAAGACTATCGCGTTGGTCTCAGGAAAAAGGGAAACCCTATCAATACCGTTTACCCAGTGTGAGGCAGAGTGGGAATACGCCTGTCGTGCAGTTATCAGTTATCAGTCATCAGTTATCAGTCAAGAATCAATTCAAAATCCGATTTATCCGCCCTATCATTTTGGGTGCAACATTGACCCGGCTTTGGCAAATTACGGTCAAACCGCTCGTGCAAGGACGACGGCCGTAGGCAGGTTTCAAATCGTGAATGCCTTTGGACTTTATGATATGCACGGGAACGTTTGGGAATGGTGTCTAGATCCTTGGCACGATAACTATAAAGACGCGCCCAATGATGGTCGGGCATGGAAAGAAGAATTGTGTCCTGATGTGTTGTTAAAAAGGAAATATGTAGTACGTGGCGGCTCTTGGGGCGACGGTCCCAGGAGTTGTCGTTCTGCGTATCGCGGCGACTGCGATTATCTCAGCGACTTCGACGGGTTTCGGGTGGTTGCGTTGCCGAGGACGATTTATTCAGTGAACAGTTAACAGTTATTGCTTGTGCCAAGGCTGTGGCTTGGTATAGAATATCTAGCCAGCAGACTACCTGAATAATTAGCGAGCAGGATGCTCGCATTCCCTTAAATCTAAGGCACTAAATTAGAACCTGGGAACGAGATAGCAGGATTTGCTTGTGCCAAGGCTCGCTTGTGCCAAGGCTCTGCCTTGACACACAATATTTAAGGCTCTGCCTTAAAATATCCTTCAGGTAGAACTTGGGAACGAGATGATGAGATAATCCTTATTAGGGTTTTATACAATTCCAAAGATATGACAAAGCTATTAGAAGAGGCGATCGCTCAAGTCAAACAACTCCCCGAATCAGAGCAAAATAGGATTGCCGCAATGCTCATAAAGCAGCTTGAATCCAGATCCCCAGAGTATGATTTTTGGGACGAGTTTGACCAAATCTTAGAAGAGTGCCAGATGAATACAGGAATTTCCGATTTGTCCTATCAGCACGATCATTACATTCACGGACTACCCAAGCGAGAAGTGGAATAGTGACAAAGGTTTTTGTTGATACGGCAGCCTGGATTGCCTTAATTAATGTTGATGATGCTTTTCATGAACAAGCCAAGAGTGTTAAAGCAAATCTTCAACAACAGAAATGTCAGCTTATAACAACAGATTTTGTTTTATTGGAAGTGGCTGATGCTCTAGTTTCGCCGAAAATTCGCTCTCAAACAATTAGATTTATTAATCACCTCAACAATCTAATTGGTTTACAGATTATACCGCTCAATAAATCTCTTTTCGATGAGGGTTGGAAACTTTATAGTCAGCGTCTTGATAAAGATTGGGGGCTAACTGATTGTATTAGCTTTGTCATTATGCAGCAAGAAGTAATTACATTAGCCTTTACATCAGATCGGCATTTTGAACAGGCAGGGTTCACTCGACTGCTAAATCCTTCATACAGTGAACAGTGAACAGTTATCAGTGGAAAAAACTGATATGGCGCTATTGAGAGGAATGATCTAAATTGAAGTTGAATTTTCTAATTCTAATGAAGTATTGGGAAATATAGAATGACCTCCTCTTCCTCTTGTGCCAATTGGCATATAATATCTCTAAATCGATGATTTAAAATTTAAGATTGAAAAAAATCTATGTACCAAGTTATTAGTACCCGACTTCCCGATCGCACAGCAGAACGACTTAAACAGTTAGCCCGTCAATTAGGAAAAACTCCTAGTGAAACCAGCGCAATTGCGCTGCCCCCTTGTTTGCCGCTAATTCCCTCAAACAAACGGAAACAGAAACAGCCAAGGAACCCGATAAATTAGGGATTTCTCAACAGATTTTAGATTCCTGTCGTCAAAGTTTATTACCCGGTCGCTTTTCCCAATGCGTTATCGCTGTCAGTCGTGGTGTGGACAAAAATAATCCCTCCCAAGCTTTACAAACCTGTTTAAGTGCCGAGGATTTCCCCAGAGATCTATTCCCCAGTTATCCCCAAAATCAAGACCAGAGACCTTAATCAAGATTATTTTGCTCTCTTGGGGTTATGGTGATGAGCAAATATTACTGACGGTTCGCTCATTTTCCACATATAGTGTTTTGGATTAAGCTATCCACTGCCTGTAGTGGTATTAGTTCAACTTATGCCACTACAGGTAGGTTTGATCAGTCATTGAAACACTACCTATAGTGATTCCCAAACCGAGAGTATTAATGTAGGGGTGCAATGCTTGCGCCCATAATGTGACATTGTGAACATTTTTCAGGCAATATCCCAGAGATTCCCTATCCGGACTCGTTGAGCGATAGGGAGCAATAAACTTGACGCTGATTTGGTAGGAGCTAGAAAGATTGCCCTCAGAGCCTTACTTAGGGTCTGCTGAAAAAGTTTTTCGTGGGGATAGGGTGTGGGGTGTGGGGTGTGGGGTGTGGGGTTTTATCGATTTTCAGGTGGTCAACTACCTAATTTTCAGGGAAAAAGTCCCGGAATTTTCCCCCCGATCCCCGCAATGGCTGGCACTTTTTGAGGGGAAAAAAGTCTAAAAGTCTTACCCAACAAGGTTTTTAGATTTATTAAGCAACCCCTAACTAATAACTGATAACTGAAGCTAGTTTCTACTTAGCCTAGGGCGTTGCTGAATCAAGCTCTGAATGCTAATTGTGCATCCTATCCACAAGTTAGCCTAGTCCTAGGTTTGAAAAATTGCCTAGAGGACAATTCCTACTTAAAATCAGCAACGCCAAATTATCATCACCTAAACCACTTTCTAGCCTAATTAATAAGGCCATTTCCAGTTAGTAATCTCGTCCTTATCGATGCCATTGGTAAAAGCATAATCGAGATTATCGATAATAGCATTTTTCATCCGTTCCTTCACATGACCGGCAGCGGAACCTAATTTCGGCACGCGATCGATGACATCAATTACTAAATGAAAACGATCAACTTGGTTACGAATCGCTAATTCTAGGGGAGTATTAATATTCCCTTCTTCTTTGTAACCGCGCACATGAATACGTTCCTGATTACTGCGACGGTAGGTAAGTTTATGAATCAGCCAAGGATAACCGTGGAAATTAAAGATAATTGGCTTATCAGTGGTAAATAAACTATCAAAATCCCGTTCCGATAAACCATGAGGGTGTTCACTTTCCGACTGTAATTTAAACAGATCAACCACATTGATAAAGCGAACTTTTAAGTAGGGGAATTCCTCCCGCAGAATTGCCGTTGCCGCTAAAGATTCTTTAGTAACAATATCCCCACAGCAAGCCATAATTACATCTGGTTCATCGGGATTTGTTCCGTCATCATCGTTACTTGCCCAATCCCAAATCCCGATACCTTTGGTGCAGTGTTTAATTGCTTCTTCAATGGTCAAGTATTGCAGGTGTTTCTGTTTATCAGCAACGATAATATTAGTGTAATCCTTGCTCTTGAGACAGTGATTAGTCACACTTAATAAACAGTTACCATCGGGGGGAAGATAAACCCGCACCACGTCGGCACTTTTATTGGTTACTAAATCGATAAAACCGGGGTCTTGGTGACTAAAACCATTGTGATCCTGCCGCCAAACCACCGAGGATAATAACAGATTCCAAGAGGAAACAGAAGCACGCCAAGGCACATGATTTTTGCAGATATCGAGCCATTTAGCGTGTTGGTTGAACATGGAATCGATAACGTGGGCAAAAGCCTCGTAGGAGTGAAATAAACCGTGACGACCGGATAATAAATAACCCTCTAACCAACCGACTAAAGTATGTTCACTCAGCATCTCCATCACCCGACCATCGGGAGATAATTGGCTACCATCTAAATCCTCGGGATAGGTATCAGCTAACCAAGCTTTTTTAGTCACTTCATAGAGAGCCGCTAAACGATTAGAAGCAGTTTCATCGGGACCAAAAACGCGAAAATTAGTCATATTATTTCGCATTACATCCCGCAAAAATACCCCCATCACTCCCGTGTTTTCCGCTTCCACTTGGCCCGGGTGGGTGACATCTACGGCGTACTGACGAAAATCGGGCATTTTTAGGTCTTTACGCAGCAATCCGCCATTAGCGTGCGGATTAGCACTCATGCGACGATGACCAATAGGAGCGAGTTCTTTAAATTCTGGCTTAAATTGACCCGTGGCATAGTCAAATAATTCCTCCGGGTTATAGCTTTTCATCCACTCCTCTAATTTTCTCAAGTGGTCGGGGTTTTCGTGCATCCCACCCATGGGTACTTGGTGAGCGCGCCAGAATCCTTCTACTTTATGACCATCCACGTTTTTCGGACCGGTCCAACCTTTGGGGGACCGGAGGATAACCATCGGCCAGGGGTAACGTTTAGCTACTCCCGTGCTGCGAGCTTCCTGTTGATAGGAGCGAATCTGATTGATACAGTGTTCTAGGGTGGCGGCCATTTTTTGATGGCAGTGCAGCAGGTCTTCATCTTCCTTACATTCGACGATGTAGGGAGTGTAACCGTAACCAACAAAGAGACTTTCTAACTCGTGGGTCGAAATACGGGAGAGAATGGTGGGATTAGCGATTTTATAACCGTTTAAGTTTAAAATTGGCAGTACCGCACCATCGCGAATCGGGTTAAGGAATTTATTCGAGTGCCATGCGGTGGCAAGGGGACCGGTTTCTGCTTCCCCATCACCCACCACCACGGCCGTAATTAGGTCGGGATTGTCAAAAACAGAACCGTAGGCATGGGAAACACTATAACCCAGTTCGCCGCCCTCATGGATAGAACCGGGGGTTTCGGGGGTGACGTGACTACCGATGTGACCGGGAAAAGAAAATTGTTTAAAGAATTTTTGTAATCCTTCCTCGTCTTCACTTTTATCGGGGTAAATTTCCGAATAGGTTCCTTCTAGATAGACCGGACCGAGTACCCCCGGCGCCCCATGGCCCGGACCGGCCATAAAAATCAGATCGAGGTCGTATTTTTTGATTAAACGGTTGAGGTGAACGTAGGTAAAACTTAAGGCCGGACTTGCTCCCCAGTGACCAAGTAAGCGATACTTAACGTGTTCGGGTTTAAGATGTTCCTTGAGCAGGGGATTATCGCGCAGATAAATCATACCGACAGCTAAATAGTTACAAGCGCGCCAATAGGCATGGGTTTTATAGAGTTCGTCTTGAGAAAGGGGATTTTGCTCTGTTAAGGGTCTTTCTGGTGCGGATACCATGAATATTTCTCCGATATCTATGAACGATGAGATTAAGAGAGTTGATAGACAATTTCTCCAGATTATCGAGAGGGTTAACCCTCGGTCAGTTTTCAAACTGTAATCAAGAGTCTAACCTTTTGGGGCGCAAAAAACTATTAAAATAAGCTATATTTTGCCGATCCTGCTTGGGTAATTTATGTCAGTCGGGCGGGGTTTTTAAATGGCTTTTAAAGGAAAATTAATGTCTTCTTAACTTAGGGAACAATAAATTCTCAGAAAAATTTTAATTATTTTTTAATGTCAGCTTTTCCCAAAATACTATAGGGTTACACCCTAGTTTGTCGGGAAGGGCCTAATTAGGCCTTCTCGATGCCAGTGGTGAGGACTACTAGGATAGCTTTTGAAGCACTGAAACTTAAAATCTTTCTATACTTCATCTAGCGAGCAACAAAAGCTGATTAGCATATATAGTGATTCTCTAGAGGCCAATCAATTCTCAAATTATTGTTTCTTGATCGTGCCTAAGCTTATCGCAGCTGCAAAGGAGTTTTTTTCATGACAAAAGTAAGAGTCGCTATCAACGGATTTGGTCGTATCGGTCGCCTCGTTTTTAGGGCGGGTATCCAAAATCCTGATTTCGAGTTTGTTGGTATCAATGATCTCGTCCCCCCCGATAATATTGCCTATCTGCTCAAATACGACTCCACCCACGGACGTTTTCAGGGTACGGTAGAAGCGAAAGAAGATGGCATTGTCGTGGATGGTAAGTTTATCCCCTGTTACTCGATTAAAGACCCCGCTCAACTGCCTTGGGGTGCAACTGGGGCCGATTATGTGGTTGAGTCCACCGGTTTATTTACCACCGCCGAAGGAGCAGGAAAACACCTAGAAGCAGGGGCCAAACGGGTAGTTATCTCCGCACCCACCAAAGATCCCGACAAGGTGCGTACTATTGTACTAGGTGTTAACGATGATGAGTACGATCCCGCTAAGGATCTGATCGTCTCTAACGCTAGTTGTACCACCAATTGTTTAGCCCCGATCACCAAAGTTATTAACGATAACTTTGGACTAGCGGAAGGATTAATGACCACAGTACACTCGATGACCGCCACTCAACCCACCGTGGATGGTCCATCGAAAAAAGATTGGCGCGGTGGTCGCGGCGCTGGTCAAAATATTATCCCCTCCTCCACGGGAGCAGCCAAAGCAGTAACCCTAGTTATTCCTTCCCTAAAAGGCAAATTAACTGGTATGGCCTTCCGTGTGCCAACTCCCAACGTTTCGGCGGTGGATTTAACCTTTAAAACCGAAAAAGCCACCAGTTACGAGGAAATTTGCGCCGCTATGAAAGCTGCCAGCGAAGGACCGATGAAAGGTATCCTCGGTTATACCGATGAGGAAGTGGTATCCAGTGACTTTATCACCGACCCCCATTCCAGTATTTTTGATGCTAAAGCTGGCATTCAACTTAATGCCAATTTCTTTAAGGTCGTCTCTTGGTACGATAACGAGTGGGGTTATTCCTGCCGGATGTTAGACCTCATGAAAATGATGGCAGCTAAAGAAGCAGCCCTAGTAACAGCCTAAATCAGTTATCAGTTATCAGTGAAAAGACAGCACTGTTAATGCCGTTATTAGGGTGCATCTTACATTTGCACGAACATCGATAATCAGCAATTATCAGTAACTTTTAAATTATTACAGATATATCAGCAGCTGTCTGTAAGCATCCCACCGAAAAACTAATGCGCTCCGGGGTTTGGGGGCGGCGCCACGACCCCAACGGGGGGTTTGGGGGGTAGAACCCCCCAAAAGCTTGGATTGAGCGATAAAACCGAAAGTAACGCCCGATTTTAGTAGAGAGTTTCCCTTGAAAAATCCCAACTGCGTAGATTGACAAAAATGAGATGCACCCCGTTATTACTTAATACTCAAATCTGATAACTGATAACTGATAACTGATCACTGATAACTGATAAGATGAATCCAAAATTTAAAGATATTACCGCTTGGGAACAGGCACAATTATTAATGCAACCGGCATTTATTCGGGTGCTGGATAATCTACGTAAACAGCTAGAAAATTCCCTCTGGAAAGGAACCTATACAGAAATTCAAGATCCCTATCCCAGTTATCTGCTCTGTTTGACTTATCTCGATCGCTCCGTTACTGTAAATATTTGGGAACTTTGTTTTCAAGTCTGTTTTCTCGATTATCCCACCGATGAAGGAGAGAGCGTCACCATCGATAGCAGTCTCCTCGATCCCACCGGTGAACTAGATTGGCAGAGTTTGGAAACGAAAACCGAGCGTATTATTAAGCAATTATTCGCTAATTTACCGCAATGAAAGCAGATTTAGAAACGATCAAGGCAGCGTATGCCGCTAATTTTCTCAAAGATTACAGCAATGATCCCCAAAGTTTAGCATCCCAAACAATTTTAATCGATCGCTCCGATTGGGGTTTATTAGAATTAAAAGGCCGGGATCGACTGCGTTTTCTCCACAATCAAACCAGTAACGCTATCGAGCGCCTGAAACCGGGTCAGGGTTGTGAGACAATTTTCCTGAACTCTACCGGTCGTACCCTCGATTTTGTCACAGTTTACGCTGGCGATGATTCCCTCCTCATCCTCGTTTCTCCCCAACGTCGTCAATTTTTACTGGAATTGATTGATCGCTATATTTTCCCCTTTGATAAGGTGGAAATTAGCGACTTAACCGATAATTTTAGCATTTTCACCATAATAGGTACTGAAAGCGGGCAATACCTGCAAAAAATCGCCATTCCAGAGCAGATTTTAACAGGGGTGCAGCATAGTCATTATCTCCTTTCTGACCCCCCCCTGAGAGTGGCCGTCGGCACCGGCTTAGACCTACCCGGATATACTTTAATCGTTGCCGCCGCCGAAGCCTGTCCCCTTTGGGAAAATTTAATAAAAAATGGCGTTACTCCTGCAGATGCACAGGTGTGGGAATACCTAAGAATCCATCAGGGCCGACCGGCAGTCGATCAAGAATTAACCGAAGATTATAACCCTTTAGAGGCCGGTTTATGGCGAGCGATTGTCTTTGATAAGGGCTGTTATATTGGTCAAGAAACTATCGCTCGTCTCAACACCTATAAAGGCGTAAAACAAAGACTTTGGGGCATAAAACTCAGCCAACCCGTCCCTAGCAATACCCCGATTATTTTAGAAGCGCAAAAAGTCGGTTTACTCACCAGTGTGCTGGCGGATTTTGGCTTGGGTTATGTGAAAACAAAAGCGGGAGGAGAAGGTTTAAAAGTACAAATCGGCGAGGCAACAGGAGAATTAATCCCCTTACCCTTCCTCTCTCACGAATACCCCTTTCAGTGAACAGTAATCAGTAAACAGTAAACAGTGACCAGTAATCAGTAAACAGTAAACAGTGACCAGTAATCAGTAAACAGTAAACAGTGAAAAGACAGTAGGAAACTTCTATTTAACACTGCTCACTTGAAAACTCAAATCTGATAACTGATAACTGATAACTAATAACTGATAACTGATAACTGATAACTGAAAAACCCCTCTAACCCCAACGACTAGCGATAGGCATTCGCCAACCAGTGCCAAAAGCGCGATCGCTAATTTTTAGACCTGGGGGAGCTTGTTTGCGCTTAAATTCGGCATTTTTAACCAATTTAATCACTTTCTGCACAATTTCAGCCTCAAAGCCGGCGGCGATAATTTGTTGGGCGGATTGATGGCGATCGATTAATAGTGCTAAAATAGCATCTAAAATCTCGTAGGGAGGTAAAGAATCTTGATCCTTCTGATTGGGTTTTAATTCAGCACTAGGAGCTTTATTAATCACATTGAGGGGAATAATTTCCCCGTGCCGATTTAACCAGCGACAGAGGGAATAAACGCGGGTTTTCGGCACATCAGCAATCACTGCTAAACCGCCATTCATATCACCGTAAAGGGTGCAATATCCCACCGCCATTTCTGATTTATTGCCAGTGGATAATAGTAAATGCCCGAATTTATTCGAGAGAGCCATTAATAAATTACCGCGAATGCGTGACTGAAGATTTTCTTCAGCAATACCGAAATCAGTCCCAGCGAAAAGCCGCTCTAAAAGTTGATCATAAGCGGTCATAATTTCTTTAATTGCTAACTTCTCACTTTTGATACCTAAATTATTAACTAAAGCCACTGCATCGCTAATGGAATGGTCGGAACTATAGGGAGAAGGCATCATCACAGCGAGAACATTTTCTTTACCTAATGCGTCGGTGGCAATAGCGGCAACTAAACTGGAATCAATGCCACCACTCAAGCCAAAAATTACCCGTTTAAAACCGCATTTCTGCACATAATCTCGTACTCCTAAGACTAAAGCTCGATAAATTTCCTCATCTTCATTCACGGGTAAAGGATGAATAACTGCGGGTAACAAATCTTGATTGAACTCGATCAATTCTAGGCTAGAAGTAAATGCTTGTGCGCGATAAATCACTTCTCCTTGTCTGTTAAAAGCAACACTGTCACCATCAAAAATTAAATCATCATTACCTCCCACTTGATTGACATAAACTATCGGTAAATTATATCTAGTGGCACTATGGGATAATAAAGATTCTCGCAATTTTTGCTTACCGACACTGTAGGGAGAAGCGGAAAGATTAACGATTAAATCCACTCCCAAATTAGCTAAATCGGCGATGGGATTAACCGCGTATTGACGCTGACCCCAAAATTGTTCATCGTTCCAAACATCTTCACAGATAGTCACACCGATTTTTACATTATTTTCTGTTAGTTGAAAATATTGACTTTCTTTCCCAGAAGCAAAGTAACGATCCTCATCAAAAACATCGTAGGTAGGCAATAAACGTTTAGTAAAAATTTGTTTAATCTCTTGACTTTTTAGCAAAGCTACGCTATTAAATAACGGCTTTTCTCCCCTGACCGTTGCCGAGGGATTTTTTTCGACAAAACCGACTAAGACGGCTAATTTTTCTGGTAATTGTTGGGACAATAATTGCAATTGTTGAGACATTTTCTCCACAAAACCCAGATTTAATAATAAGTCTCTGGGAGGATAACCACAGAGGGATAATTCCGGGGTTAAAAGTAATTCTGCTCCCTGATTAAATGCCGTTTGAGCGGCCTCTAAAATTCTTTGAGCATTTCCTTCGATATCTCCAACAATGGGATTTAATTGAGCGATAGCAATTCTCATATTTTTTCCTATTTAAACAAAAACTAACGGTTGCTCTTTAAAGGGAGCAAAAGCTTTTTCATCAAAGCGATATAAACTAGCCGGACGACCGGCACCACGAGAGGCTTTTAAACCCATATCTTTGAGAAATCCTAATTTCAATAGCCGATTTCTGAAGTTAGAATAATCACTAAAATTTTTACCTAAAATTGTCTCATAAAATTGATAAAGATCATTTAAAGTAAATAATTCTGGTAAAACCTCAAAAGCGACGGGACTATACTCTACTTTATTGCGTAATCTTCGCCAGCCATAAGCTAAAATTTGACCGTGATTAAAGGCTAAATCTGGCACTTTATCAATCATATACCAAGTGATATTATAATCCCGTTCAGTGATTAATTTTGCTTCTTCAAACCGCACTAAAGCGAAGTAACTCACCGATAGATAACGTTTCCCAAAACTCTCGGTCGCTGCTCGTGAGTCTTCCTCCGGACCGCCAAAAGTATATAACTGTTCCAGGTAGAGATTATTGACGCTAATTTTCTCGGCTAAAATTCGATAGGCTGCCGTTTCCAGTGATTCCCCATTTCTAACTAAAGTACCGGGTAAACTCCAGTAATTACTAAAGGGTTCTTCCCGTCTTTTAATCAAAAGCACTAGCAGCCGATTTAATTGGGTGTCAACGGAAAAAATCACGTTATCAACTCCGACTTTAAAATCAGCTAGAGATTTATTAACTGGGGTCTTTGGCAGTTTCATGCGTAAAGTTTTTGACCTTCGATATAATCTTTAATCGCTGCAGGAACAGCCTGTTTATCGCCTTTTTCTCGATAATCTGTTGAGGATACAGCCGGAGCAAATACGTCGGCAATCAGACAATCACCCCCTAATTTTTGCAGTTGTTCAATATCATCTTGATTAATAGGATAGCCGGGACGGGGAATCACGAGAATTTTTACTGTTTCTAGCAATTCTTGGCTACGATACCAGTGCCTAATTTGTCCAGATAAATCGGAACCAATGACTAGGGTATATTCCTCCTGTTCTCCCCAAATTGCCTGCGCTTTTTCCACACTAATTAAGCTACGTCGATCGCTTAATTCTCGTCGCAGTTGTATATTATCCCTTGGGGGTTGAATATCCCGGATGAGCAAATTTAACATCCTCAGACGATGTTCGAGACTGGTTTGATGATTTTTAAAGGGATTATCGGCAGCCCAAACCGCAACGATATCGTACTGTTCCGATAACCATTTTAGTATGGCTTGATGACCGGCAGTGGGAGGATCGGCACTGGTTCCAAAAAGGGCAATTTTAAGCATAGGATTCAATTGCTTGCTCACTCAGGGATTAGTTTAAGTCTGCTCAAGCTTGGCAAAGATTAACTTCTCCCCATTATAGTTGATTTTACCAAAATAGAGCAAGAGAACCAGTGATCTCCTGTAAAAGTAAGTTATCGAGTCGCTATCGGGTCAAAATGTCTAAAACCCCGGATAAATTTGACATAATCTTAGGTTTTATGAATAGGATAGTTGTCTCTTATCTTTTGTCTGCTATCGCTGTTCATTCTTTTTTCGGTGATATTTTAAGTTTTGCTGTAAATTTGACTCCAAATTCCATTCCCAACTCTAATTCAGCCTCCCATTCGAGATTCCGTTTTTTGCAAGCATTATTAAACTCATCATGAACTTTATCAATCAACTGGCTTAAGTCATCAATTGCTTGCTCAGGATCGATGAAGAGTGGAGCTAAAATCACGGACTCATCTTCACTATCGCCAGATTTTTCAGTATTTCGACTCAGATCATCTCGTTGTACAACAACAATTTTAGGTTCTAAGGAAACAATTTTGAGTTTTTGAGTTGGCTGGAGATTATCAGACACTTAATCTTTCCTAAATCTTGATGAATAATAGAGGAAACCACGTTAAAGCGAAATAAATAGCTTTTCTAGTTTAAGAGTTTTTTGAGGATAATCAATGATTACCTTTAATTCTTTGAGAATGTCCCCTCCTAAAATCCCATCAATATAGTATTTTGAGAATACTCCCGGAAGAGAGCCAAAAAGAACTTCTGTTTCGCTAAACAAAATAGAACCTATTTCCAGTCTATCAAGCCTAGCAGTCCTATACCAAGAACTACCCGTTACACCACTTCCCCTAGCAGATGATTGAGATGTAGGTAAATCTAGAAAGTCTAATAAATCTGGATGAAAGACAGTCCCCTGTGACCCCGTATCGAGTAAGACATTAACCGTTCTTCGGTTGTCGTTAAACTCAACAGTGACTGGAATCACCCACATAGACAATCTCTCAAGATTGTGGTCTCCCTGAAATGTATGTTCAACGACAATGACGGCCATGTAGAGTAAGGATGATGGATTAAGGATAAAAGCTGTAGCGTTGATAGCCAAGACTCGTTATCAACTTTAAGCAACCCTACCACCGTCAACAAGACCTGTATAAAACAAATATAAGTCTCCCTTTAAATGTTTAGTCTCTTGTATAAGCTTACTTTTATCGTCCGAATACCCAATAACCTTACCTTTCTCTGGCCAGCCATATTTGTCGCGACCAGTGATCTCTACGACCACCCATTGATCGGGGTAATCGGATGAGACACTGGCGATGCTTAAATCTTCTATTTTGTGGCTAAGTGTTTTCATGGCCAAGTTTGTGGCTTTCAATAGTACCCCTTTCAACATATATCCATTAGAGATAAAAGTTCAACCAATAATTGTTGCCATAATCAACCAACAATTGTTGCTATTATTAAACAATAATTGTTGGTACTCCATTTCAAAATATGCTAACTAGCTCGAAAATACAGCCATGAAGAGAACCTTGTCAACTCCCCCATCACTATCCGATGCCGAAAGGCAAGCAAGCAACTGTGGTTTGGATATCCGCAAGCTAGAAGCTTTGTTGGAAGAAATCGAACAAAATATTATTCAACGCTTTCTATCTGAAAAATACAAAATTATTTTTTATCTGGCGGCTACAGGACTTTATTCCGCCGATGATTTGGCTGAAATGTTCAATCATAGTAGCGGCAAAAATCTGAACGCAGATTTCAACAAAAATCTAGGCTCCCATCTTAAGTATTACCTTGATTTAGATGACAGTGAGCGTGTGGGAATTACTTCTCTAAGAAGGATTCTCTTTAAAAAGGGTTATTTTGTTGATATTAATGACGATGAATTAGTGAGAGTTTTGCCAACACGCTACGCTGAAAATTCTCAATTAGAGCAGCCGTCTAATTTAGAGACAATTAGTGCGGATGAGAAGACCACCAATCAAGGAGATTGATTTAAAAATGGAAAACACAGAGTTATTGTGCGAGATACCAACATCGGTCAGTCCCCGTGCTGAAATTATTAATGGTTTGTTAGCTCAACTAGAAAAGGAACAGGATAGCGATATCCGTGCTGAAATCATAAGGAAATTAGGAGAATATCCTGAGCCTCAAGTGATTAAAAAACTTTGGGATTTGAGAAATAATCTCGAAAACGAATCTGATGATTTTGTGCAGTACGAAATCAAGCTTAGTCTGCATAAGGTAACTACTCATCCTAGTATAAATATTGATTTTTTTCTGGATAACTTAGAGGTATTCCAATCAAAAGATAACAATTATCAAGCTCCAAAAGTATTAATTGATGCTGATCTGATTGAAGAGTTTTTATTACGAAATCAGACGACTCTTAACAGTGAAGCTACTATGGTTATGGGACTTGTTTTAGAGGGAAAAATTAATCCTTACATTGGCGAAATGGGATTAATCAACATTTGGTATAGTATGAAAAATCTGAAATCTCGACAAGATGCCAATCGTTCGATCATTGAACTTTTGAGTAAAATTAACGTCGGCCAAGTTAACTTGAAAGAAATTGACCTAGAAAAATATCCCAACGTTAATTTCAAAACGGCAATTCAAGTTGAGATTGCCAGAAAGTATAGCCTAGCAGGTATTATCACTATCGCAGATCGAGAATTCATTGCCAGTGGGTATCCTTTTGTGGGTTCTCCTACCTTATTCTTACAGTCTTTAGGGGAAGATACCTCGCCAGCTTCTATCGAAAGAACTCTCAAAAATCTCGGTAAAGCTGCCATGGAAAATGAAAAAGTAAAACTCAATCAGCTTTGAGAAAACGAGCCTCAACAAAACTTATTCTTTGAGGATAATCTCGTTCTCTTTCAAGGCTGGAAAATTGAGAACTTTGAAATTCTCTGTGCTAATAACAATTTAACTTCTGCAACAGTTATCCTATGTAATACAAAAACCCAAGAGCGTTATACTGAATCGGCCTTTAAAAAAAGTCCAGTAGATGCACTTTGTACTGCCTTTGATGAGGCTCTAGCTCATTTAGTTGAAATTAAACATCACCTTAAATCTATCTATGTGGCCAACTTGACACCGGGTAAACAAGGAGCCACAACTGTCAAGGCGGTGGTTGAGTATGATGGTAAAGAAGTGATTACTATCCACACCCATGAAAATATTCTCAAGGCTTATTTTTTCGCCTACGTCAAAGCGATGATTGCCGTTTATGCACCCAAGGAATATCACCCCGATATTCATAACACAAAAGAATTGACATATTTGCACAAAATTGGCGAACGAGATTTTCGGGGACTGAATTTCAGCCAAGTCGATTTAATGGATGGTGAGGCCAATCTTTCCGATGCAAAATTGATGGGATGTAACTTCAGTCAGGCTAATCTTTCGATGGTTAATTTAACTAATGCTGATTTAACAGGAGCCGATTTAAGTCATGCCAATTTGAGCAAAGCTGATTTAACGGGAGCTAACTTGACCGATGTTAAATTAGATGAAAATAATCTAACCCTCCTTGATGGCACAATTTTGACTAACACAATTATGCCTGAAATTAAAATTGACATTATTGGCGAATCCCGTTTAGAAAAGGTTGCTCAACTACTCGAACACATTGATCCTAAAAGTCAATCTCGAATCTTGGCTGTTCACTCTATGACAGATTCCATCTGGTGGGATAATCCTCCCGGTCAAAAATTCTGGGAAGTTAACAAAGAACTAATCAAAAGAGGGATTTCTATTCAACGAGTCTTTATTCTTCCCGAAGTTCCGACTCCAAAGCATTTACAAGTGATTCAGGAACAACTTAACTATGGTATAGAAGTTGCTTGTATTTGTCAGGAAAAAGCCAAAGATGTTGAAGGCTATTGTTGGGATGATACCAACCTATTGATTAGCGAAAACTTATCTGTTCCAAGAAATTCTTTTACAGCGAGAAGAACTATGAATGGTCCAACAGAATCAGGTTATATTTCCTATCAAACAAGAGTTGTCGAGACAGATAAAAGTATCTTTAACGCTCTATGGGAAAAATCTGAAAAACTCTCTACTGAAGCTAATATTCAGGAACAATTAGCAAACCTGAATACCTGACTTTCTTTTCATGAAAAGGATACCGTTGAACTTTCTGAATCAGCCTAATGATTTTTAAAGTCTGCTTGCGGTCATACTCAACTCACCAAGCCAAGTTTTCAAAAGCCAACCGATCAAATTCCCAGCTTTTAGCCATTTTCATCGGATAAACATTGAATACTGGCTTGGCTCATTTTTCCCGAACTTTATTGTTTTATTAAGTAGGGAGGCACAATTATTTGTAGGATGGGTTAGCGGTAGCGTAACATGAGCGGGAGTTGGGTTTCATGCTTCAACCCAACCTACGTTCTACGTTCTTTATTGTTTTATTAACTGATGCTCACAAGGCGATCGCTACTTCTATTTTGTTTGCAGAAAAAGCGGTCATTGGGAGGGAAATATCTCCATTTTTCAATCCTCATAATTAAACAACTATGATAGACAACTGACCATAATATTTTGGAAATTCTGGTAAACTTTGTGCTAGTCTATATTATTAGGAAAAAAGACGTAGGGAGTAATTTAAGTTGCCTGCTAGAGATTCCAGTCACGAAGCAGTTAAACAGGCCATCATTAATGACGGCTGGATAATTACGGATGATCCCTATGTTATTTCCTATGGTGATCGCTTTTTATTTGTTGATTTAGGAGCCAATCGTTTGATTGGTATTCGTCGTGGAGATCAACGTATTGCCATTGAAATTAAACAATTTAAAGGTCAATCTCAGGTTACTGATTTAGAGCAAGCGATTGGTCAATATTTATTGTATAAAATCTTGCTTAATCAAGTTGATCCAGACCGTGATCTCTATCTAGCGATTTCTGAAACAACCTATAATGATATATTTATTGAACCGATTGGGCAACTGGCGATCGCTGAAATTCCACTAAAACTTCTTATTATCAACATTGAACACCAGGAGATCATTCAATGGATACCTTAAAAACTTATCAGGAGATTATTAAACAAGTCATTAGTGATTATGCCAAACTACGGCCATCTCACGGCAATATTCATCTTGATCCAATATTTGATGATCATCATAATCGTTATGCTTTAATGCAGGTTGGTTGGGATCAAGAACGTCGAGTGCGTGGCAATTTAATTTATGTCAATATTGAAAATAATAAAGTTGTTATTGAGTATGATGGTTTAGAAAATGGAATTACTCAAGATTTAATTGCAAGAGGTATTGCAAAAGAGGATATTATTTTAGCATTTTTACCAGATTCAAAAAACTTAATTTAGCCTGAGCATAACTCCATCAATTTAAGCATCCACATTATTAAAAATTTTCCCGACTTCGGTTTACCCAAAAACTGGATTGATCGCCGTTCTTATTTCTTTATTTTCATCAAAAAGCGGTCACTAAAAAGAAAGTTCTCGATCGTTTGTCACACAATACTGAAGATATAAATCAATTAATTCCTGTTTGCTTACATAAAAAGCGATCGCCTAACAGTTTAAACTCAAAAAACCCCCATCGATAAAGAAGCGGTGAAGATTAGTTCATTAGAACTATCCAGGATGGTTAGGCAGAGAATGATATTGAAAGATGCCAAAGATACTGCCGACACTGCCAATACTAAGAATACTGCCGACACTGCCAATACTGAGAATACTGCCAACACTGCCAATACTGAGCATACTGCCGATACTAACCAGACTTAAAATGCTGCTGGCACTAGCGACACTTAAAATACTGCCAGCACTGCCTAAACTCAAGATACAGCGATAACTAGCTTTGCTCAGATAATTAAGACCAGAAATCATTTTAAATCGGGGAAAGATTGCGGAATAGTTAGGGAAGTATTTTGCCAAACCTGTTTTGACACTCCCCGCTCTAAAGAGACGGGGATTCTTGGTTCACAGAGATTACTTGCTTAGACAGAATTGCTTCTGAAAAAGTAGAGGTATTCTCTCCCCAAGCGTTTATTGGATCTAGCC
>SFAU01000205.1 GCA_007096045.1 Microcystis novacekii Mn_MB_F_20050700_S1
CCAAAAAATATAGAAGAGCTAATGCAAATTAGCCGCTATCGGTTGAAGGATTACATCAAAGGACAAAGAGCTATATCGCTTGCCCTATCTACCTTCTAGCTCGCTTGTCCCCCTCTCAGATGAAACCGACCTCGACTTTTTTTAAATAAACTAAAATCATGACCTCTACCTTTCTCACAAAAGACACAGATAATTTCCTCGGTATTTTGATCAGCTACTAATTGGGATTTTCAAGTATGATAACCTCTTTTACCTGAAAAAAAATCTTTCTGTTTATTTTTGGGGCGTTCAATGGGAGTTTCCGTTACATCCATTACCGTTACGACCGGTATCTCTGATTGATTTAGTAGAGCTTTTTTCCTTTTAAACGGAAGTTTCCCGATTGTAAAAGCATTTTTTCCGTCTTATTTACAATCCGACCTATAGTTGATTCTGATATTTGACCGCTTGTACCAATGTGAAAATATGTTCTATATTCTCGCCAATATTCTAACGTTACTAAAACTTGTTCTTCTATAGATAGTTTAGGTTTCGGTCTCCTTTTAGATGGCTTCGGTGTGAGCTTTTGTCGAACGCTCAGCCGGACGCTGAATCAGATTCAGCTTCAACACTTTTTACTGATTCTACCATCTTTCTATAGGTTTGTTTATACACGCCGAAACGGCGTTTGAACTGTTCATATGATCAGTTTTGATAATCCATACTTTTGCTAATAAACATAGCAAAAGTATGGATGATTTCCTGACCTAAGATCACATTTTATTCTTTTTTCGACTTCCATATAAAAATCGAGAAAAAAGCAAAACTCTCCATCATACCATAAAAAAATTATGCAAGAGGTCTAACAACTTAGACCTGTCAGAATGGGGAATGGGGGAATGGGGGAATGGGGGAATTCAACTAACACCCCAAAACCCTAAAACCACAACACCCAACACCCCAACACCCAACAGGACTGCTAACTCCTTACGGTTATTCTTCCTCTGCTGCCAACACTTCCACGTCGGTGGCTGCTAAGGTTTCTTCTGTTTCCTCCTCCTCCCTTGCTTCCTCCTCTAGGGAACCTTTGGGGACGAGGGTGATAGTAGCCTTTTCCTTCAGCCATGCCAGGGTGTTTTCCGCCAGAATTTCTTCGGTGATCACCTGTTCCAGACGCTGCCTATCTATGTCGCGATCGGACAATTGCGCCATGATTTTAGCGATTTTTTCCGCTACCGCTTCGGGACTGACTTCAATGCCGGCGACTTTAGCCAATTCCTGCACCACGAGAGTCTGTTTTAGACTTTCGAGCGCATCGGGACGGGCGTTTTCCCGCAGTTTGGGAATATTATCTTTTGTAAACAACTGGTTGACATCCAGCCCCATTTGTTGGAACTGCATGAAGCTTTGGGTCAAAATTTGCGTCACTTCTTTTTCGATCAGCGTCTCCGGTAAATCTAAAGTCGCACCTTTGACTAATTCCTTGGTTAAAGCCTCATAAATGCTGTCTTTGGTTTCCTTCTCCGCTTCTTCTTGGAAACGTTTCTCTAAACTTGCTCTTAATTCGGCGATTGTCTCCTGATCGCTGACTTCTTGGGCAAAATCGTCGTCAAGCTCTGGTAATTCCTTGGCTTTTAACTCTTTCATCGTAATGGTAAAAATTACCGCTTTTGCTGCCACATCTTCTTTGGGATAATCTTCCGGGAAAGTTAAAGTCATCTCTTTGACTTCTGCCGGTTTCATGCCGACAATTCCTTCCACCATCCCCTCGATAAAGCGTCCTGCTTCCATATCCACCCGCAGATCTTCGCCGTCAATATCCGGGATATCCTCGCCAGTTTCGGCGGATTTTCCCCGATAATCAACGATCGCCACATCTCCCAGCTGCGCCCCGCGATCTTCCACGGGAACCAATGTCGCTAACTGTTCTTGACGCTCTTTAAACCAATTTTCCACGGATTCGGGATCATAAACGGTTTCTTCGGCAGTAACGCTCAGATTTTCGTAATCTCCGAGAATAATTGTCGGGGCCACATCCACGGAAACTGAAAAAGTCAAAGCTTTACCCGGTTCATAGGCAGCGATCAAATCCTCAAACTGAGACAATAGCTGGGGATTGCCTAGGGACTCGATCCCCTCCTGTTTTAGGGCAGATTCGAGACAATTCTCGATTAATTCCTCAATTACCGCCGCTTTTACTGCCTTAGTTCCCAATCTTTGTAGAAGAATCTGACGGGGAACCTTCCCGGGGCGAAAACCGGGTATATTGGCCGACTTCGCTAAATTATTGACCACTTTCTCGTGGGTGTTTTTCGTGGTTTCGGCGGGAATTTCAATTTCTAAACCTATCTGACTGGCAGGAAGCTTTTCCTGAATAACTTTCATTGATTTTTCTAGCTCTTACGACAAGGAACGTTTATAATAGGGTGAGCGGTGTTTACGCCTGCGGTGGATCCGTCCCGCTCATGATATTCTAGGGGAATAGCTGCAGTTGCTCCCCAAGCTGTCACAATCTTTTTATTTTAGCGGTCAATGGGGTATATTTAATTTATTCCGTCCTTGGGGCAGTTAAGCCCAATCAGAAAATTTTGCTGATCAAAAGCCGATCAATCCAAGCTTGAGAATAACTCGGTGGGCAGAAAAAGATTTTTTACTTTAACGATTTCTTCAGACCATTATCATCACCCAACTCGTCAGGAGGTAACACAATTTGAGTCAAAAAGTACGGGTCGCTATTTTAGGGGCCACCGGGGCCGTGGGAACGGAATTACTAGAATTATTAGCTAGTCGTCAATTCCCTCTCGCTAGTCTAAAATTACTGGCTTCCGAGCGTTCTGCTGGAAAAACCCTCGATTTTCAGGGCGAAAGTCTCCTCATCGAAGCGGTAAACGAGCGCTCTTTTCAGGACGTGGATATCGTTCTCGCTTCTGCGGGGGGAGCCACCTCGAAAGCTTGGGTGAAAACTATTGTCGAGTCCGGTGCGACGATTATCGATAACTCCAGCGCTTTTCGCATGAATCCCGAAGTGCCTTTAGTTGTCCCAGAAATCAATCCCGACAGTGTGGACAATCACCGGGGCATTATCGCTAATCCCAACTGTACGACAATTCTTTTAGGAGTGGCGATCTGGCCCCTCCACCAAGTACAGGCGATCGAGCGAGTAGTAGTTTCTACTTATCAGTCCGCTAGTGGTGCTGGAGCGCGAGCCATGGAGGAGGTAAAACAGCAAGCACAAGCAATTCTTGATAATCGGCAACCTCCCACTAATTCCTTCCCCTATCCCCTCGCTTTTAATCTTTTTCCCCACAATACCCCGATTAATGGTCAAGGGTACTGCGAGGAAGAAATGAAAATGGTGAATGAGACACGCAAGATTTTTGCTTGTCCAGAGCTGCGGGTTAGTGCCACCTGTGTGAGGGTTCCCGTCCTCCGGGCCCATTCGGAATCGGTTAACCTAGAATTTAGTCGGCCTTTTTCTGTGGTGAAGGCCAGAGAAATTCTTGAGTCTGCTCCGGGGGTAAGATTAGTGGAAGATTGGGACGCTAATTATTTTCCCATGCCAATTGATGCCACCGGTCGTGATGAAGTATTAGTGGGACGCATTCGTCAAGATATCTCCCATCCTAACGGTCTAGAATTGTGGCTATGCGGCGATCAAATTCGCAAGGGTGCGGCTTTAAATGCTGTACAAATTGCCGAACTTTTAGTTAAGAAAAATCTCGTCGGTTCAAGATTAGCAACAGTTTGATAATTAAGCGATCAGCCATCAGCTAGATCAAGGCGATAATAACTAGATCTCCGGTAAAAATCAAAAATTGTTGTTGGGGTTAGGAGCCAGTAGTCAGTAGTCAGGAGGATTAAGAATGAATAATAATCAATTAAATGGTCTATTTACAGATTTTATGCAATTTAACCTTATTTTGGCCGTTTTTGAACCCTCAAAAATTAATTATGCAAGAGGTTAACTAGAACGTAGGTTGGGTTGAAGCATGAAACCCAACGCCTGCATGGGTTACGAAGTGCGCTAACCCATCCTACAAATAATTAATTGTGCCTCCCTTCCCTACTTAGGAGGATTGCCAGATTCTTTCTTTTGCCTCTTGCCTTCAGAAGCTGATAACTGATAACTGATAACTGATAACTGATAACTGATAACTGAATCAATGAGTGAAACATATTTTGGACGAGTAATTACGGCGATGGTGACACCCTTCACCGTCGAGGGTCAAGTGAATTATGGGATGGTGGAAAAATTGGCCGATTATCTAGTTACCCACGGTAGCGATGGGATAGTGGTCTGTGGGACGACGGGAGAATCACCCACCCTAAGTTGGCAGGAAGAATACGAACTATTTAGTATTGTCAAAAAGGCGGTTAATGGTCGGGGAAAAGTGATTGCGGGGACCGGTTCTAATTGCACGTCCGAAGCGATCGAAGCGACCAAACAGGCTGCTAAACTGGGTTTGGATGGTTGTTTACAAGTGGTTCCTTACTACAATAAACCACCCCAAGAGGGTTTATATGAGCATTTTCTGACCATTGCCAAAGCTTGTCCCGATCTGCCGGTGATGCTTTATAATATACCCGGTCGCACGGGTCAAAATATGACCCCGGAAACGATTATTAAACTGGCAGCAGTTGATAATATTGTGGCGGTAAAAGAAGCTAGTGGTAATTTAGAACAAACCTGCAAGATTTACTGTCATACCGACCAAAATTTCGCGATTTATTCCGGCGATGATTTTCTCACCTTACCCCTAATGACCTGTGGTGCGGTGGGAGTGGTCAGTGTTGCTAGTCATCTAGTGGGAGAAGAAATTCAAGGGATGATTCAAGCTTTATTAACTGGAGATGCGGCCAAAGCGATCGAGATTAACTTGAAATTATTTCCCCTGTTTAAAGGTTTATTCTGTGCCACTAATCCAATTCCAATTAAAGCGGCCTTAAATCTAGTCGGTTGGGAGGTGGGAGGATTGCGATCTCCTTTATGTTCCTTAAGTCCCGAGTTAGAAGAAGGATTAGCAAAAATTATGCGAGAATTGTCTTTAATTTAGAAAAATACTAGAAAATTTTGCTAACTAAACTAGGATTTTTTCGAGAAAATAGGTTATAATATTAATAGCTTAACTAGAGAATAAATATAGTTTAGAACGGCGAGAAAGTATTGATATAAGTGAATTTAGCTAGGTGTTATTACCCTAGTCAAACTTGTTCTAACTATTCATTTTTTGAGATTTCCCGTCCACAAAACCCACCTAAAAACTCACCATAACTGACAATCAAAGGATAACTAATGAGTCAAGATCAAACCCAAGCAAAACTAAAGATCATTCCCCTAGGAGGATTACACGAAATCGGCAAAAACACCTGTGTTTTTGAATACGATGATGAGATTATTCTCCTGGATGCTGGTTTAGCTTTTCCTTCCGATGATATGCACGGGGTCAATGTCGTGCTTCCCGATATGACTTATCTAAGGGAAAATCGCCATAAAATTAAGGGGATGATCGTCACCCACGGTCACGAAGATCATATCGGTGGCATTCCCTACCATCTCAAACAATTCGATGTACCAATTATCTACGGTCCGCGTCTAGCGATGGCTTTATTGCGGGATAAATTGGAAGAAGCAGGATTAGTAAATCGTACCAAATTAGAAACCGTTGCTCCTCGGCAAATGGTGCGTTTAGGTAAATCTTTCATGGTGGAATATATCCGCAATACCCACTCGATCGCCGATAGTTTTTGTGTAGCAATTCACACTCCTTTAGGGATAATTATCCACACAGGAGATTTTAAAATTGACCATACTCCCGTCGATGGCGAATTTTTTGATCTACAAAAAATTGCCGAACATGGCGAGAAAGGGGTGCTATGTTTATTGAGTGATTCCACTAACGCAGAAGTACCTGGTTATACTCCCTCGGAAGCTTCCGTTTATCCCGGTTTAGAGCGGGTTTTTAACCAAGCAACGGGACGGATTATGATCACTACCTTTGCTTCCTCGGTGCATCGGATTAATCTGGTGTTGAAATTGGCCCAGAAATTTAACCGGAAAGTGGTGGTAGTGGGTCGATCGATGTTAAATGTCATCGCTCATGCGCGCAATTTGGGGTATATAAAATGTCCCGATGATCTGTTTGAACCCTTGAAAGCGACCCGCAATTTAGCTGATGAGAAAATCGTCATTTTAACCACAGGCTCCCAAGGGGAACCTTTGGCGGCCATGACGCGGATTTCTAAGGGTGAACATCCTCATATTCGCGTGCGTCAGGGGGATACGATTGTCTTTTCCGCTAATCCGATTCCGGGTAATACGATCGCTGTGGTCAATACAATTGATCGCCTAATGATGCAGGGTGCTAACGTGGTTTACGGACGCGATAAAGGAATTCACGTTTCTGGCCATGGTTCCCAAGAAGACCATAAATTGATGCTATCTTTGACGCGGCCGAAGTTTTTTGTGCCAGTGCATGGAGAACACCGAATGCTGGTTAAACACGCTCAGATGGCCCAAAGTATGGGTATTGCTGCCGAAAATATGGTGATTGTCAAAAATGGTGACACGATCGAGTTAACTGGCGATCGCATTGCCCTTGGCGCACCAGTACCTTCGGGAATCGAGTTAGTCGATCAAGCAGGTGTAGTCCATGAACACATTATGCAGGAAAGACAACAATTAGCCGAAGATGGTGTGATTACGATCGCATCCTTCGTTAACGCTGAGGGACAATTAAGCGCACCTCCAGAGATTAATTTGCGCGGTGTGGTGACAAAAGTGGAAATCCCGCTGCTGAATCAGTTAATTATTCGGGCGATCGAACGCTGTTTAAGCGATCGCAGTAGTGAATTTAAAACTGCGACGGGGGACCGGGATTGGGCCGGTTTGCGGGCCGAAATCGAGACGACTTTGCAACGTTTAATCAAACGGGAGTTAAAGAGTCAACCTCTAGTGATTTTCCTCCTGCAAGCGGCGGCAACGGAACCAGCGAACAATCGTACTTATCGCCGCCGCCGTCCGGCAGCCACCATGGCCTCTTAATATCAGTGAGCAGTAATCAGTGAGCAGTAATCAGTGAGCAGTAATCAGTGAGCAGTAATCAGTGAGCAGTAATCAGTGAGCAGTAATCAGTGAGCAGTAATCAGTGAGCAGTAATCAGTGATAGCTGAAAACTCAAATCTGATAATTGATAGCTGAAAACTCAAATCTGATAACTGATCACTGAATCACTGATAACTGATAACTGAATCACTGATAACTGATAACTGATAACTGATAACTGATAACTGACCATGTTGCACGCTGCCGATTTGCGATCGCTGCTGACCGCCGTAGCCAGGGGAGAAATCAACCCAGAGACAGCTTTAGATAAACTTAAACATCTGGCCTTTGAACCAGTGGAAGACTTCGCTAAAATTGACCATCATCGTCAATTAAGAACGGGATTTCCGGAGGTTATCTGGGGGCCGGGTAAAACCACCGCTCAAATCGCCCAAATTATCGGTGTATTGCGTCAAAATAGTCCCGTGGTCATGGCCACCCGCATTGAAGCGGAGATAGCAGTCCAGCTACAGGAACAGGTAACAGACTTAGTTTATTATCCCTTAGCCCGCATCTGTGCCATTGCCGCAGCCGCTCCAGAAAATCCCCCAAAAGGGATAATTTCCATCCTAACGGCGGGAACTGCCGATATTCCCGTAGCGGAGGAGGCGGCGGTTACTGCTCAATTATGCGGTTTTTCCGTGCAGCGTCTCTGGGATGTGGGAGTAGCGGGAATTCATCGCCTCTTGAATCATCGCCATCTACTGGATGCTGCTGATGTGTTAATTGTTGTTGCGGGAATGGAAGGAGCCTTACCGAGTGTGGTAGCGGGATTAGTTGATCGCCCAGTGATCGCCGTTCCCACCAGTATCGGTTACGGAACCAGTTTCGGTGGTATTGCTCCTTTGTTAACTATGCTCAATTCCTGCGCGGTCGGTGTGGGTGTGGTTAATATCGATAATGGTTTTGGGGCTGCCATGTTAGCCGGCCAAATTTTACGCACGGCGGCCAGATTAGCCTAGATTTTCCCTGATCTCAGGCTGAAGATCTTATACAGTTGGTATAGGGATAAACTACTTTGAAAAAGAAGCCGATATGCACCTAAGTGAAATTACTCATCCCAACCAGTTACATGGTTTATCACTCCGTCAATTAGAAGATATTGCCCGTCAGATTCGCGAAAAACACCTCCAGACGATCGCCGCTACCGGTGGACATTTGGGACCGGGGTTAGGAGTCGTAGAACTAACGATCGCCCTTTACCAAACCCTCGATCTCGATCGAGATAAAGTGCTTTGGGACGTGGGACACCAAGCTTATCCGCACAAACTCCTCACCGGCCGCTATAACGATTTTCACACCCTGCGCCAAAAAAACGGCGTTGCGGGCTATCTAAAACGTTGCGAGAGCAAATTTGACCATTTTGGGGCTGGACACGCCTCTACGAGCATTTCTGCGGGGTTAGGAATGGCTTTAGCCCGGGATGCCAAGGGGGAAGATTTCAAGGTGGTATCGATCATCGGGGATGGCGCTTTAACCGGGGGTATGGCCCTAGAAGCGATTAACCATGCTGGACATTTACCGAACACCAACATCATGGTTATCCTCAACGATAACGAGATGTCTATTTCCCCCAACGTCGGGGCAATTTCCCGCTATCTCAATAAAGTTCGTTTGAGCGAACCCGTCCAGTTTATCGCCGATAATCTCGAAGAACAATTGAAACACCTACCCTTCTTCGGTGATTCCCTCACTCCGGAAATGGAACGAGTCAAAGAAGGGATGAAACGGTTAGCAGTTCCCAAAGTCGGTGCTGTTATCGAAGAATTGGGTTTTAAATATTTTGGCCCGATTGATGGTCATAATATTCCCGAATTAATCGCCACTTTTAAACAGGCCCATAAGGTTCACGGACCGGTTTTCGTCCACGTTGCCACCGTTAAAGGTAAAGGCTACGAATGGGCCGAAAAAGATCAAGTGGGTTATCATGCCCAAAATCCCTTTAATTTGGCCACGGGTAAACCGATTCCCTCCAGCAAACCGAAACCTCCCGCTTATTCCAAAGTTTTCGGCCATACTCTCACTAAATTAGCGGAAAATGACCCGCGCATTATCGGTATCACCGCCGCCATGGCTACCGGGACGGGATTAGATAAATTTCAAGCAAAACTACCGAAACAGTACATCGATGTGGGAATTGCTGAACAACACGCCGTTACTCTCGCTGGTGGTCTTGCTTGCGAAGGAATGCGCCCGGTTGTCACCATTTACTCTACTTTCCTGCAGCGGGCTTTTGATCAGATTATTCACGATATCTGCATTCAAAATCTACCGGTTTTCTTCTGCATGGACCGGGCCGGTATTGTCGGGGCCGATGGACCGACGCACCAGGGGATGTACGATATCGCCTACCTGCGTTGTATCCCCAATATGACCATTATGGCCCCCAAAGATGAGGCGGAACTGCAAAGAATGGTGGTGACGGGGATTAATCATACCAGCGGCCCCATTGCCATGCGTTACCCCCGGGGCAACGGTTTAGGGGTTCCCCTGATGGAAGAGGGTTGGGAAGCTTTACCCATCGGTAAGGGCGAAATTCTCCGCAGTGGCGATGATGTTCTCCTGTTAGGATACGGCACGATGGTTAACACTTCCCTACAGGTGGCCGAAATCCTCAGCGAACACGGTATCGAAGCCACAGTGGTTAATGCCCGTTTTGTCAAGCCCCTTGATACAGAACTTATCTTTCCCCTTGCCCAACGTCTTGGTAAGGTGGTGACTTTGGAAGAAGGTTGTTTGATGGGTGGTTTTGGTTCTGCGGTTTTGGAAGCTTTACAGGATGCTAATATTCTGGTTCCGGTCAAGCGTTTCGGGGTTCCCGATAAATTAGTGGACCACGCAAAACCAGAGGAATCCTTCGCTGATTTGGGTTTAACCAGTCCCCAGATTGCCGAACAGGTTTTAGCGGCATTTTTTAGCCAAAAACAAACCGCTAAGGTTGGTTAAAATCTAGAGATTAGCTTGTCCAGTTTTCCCGAAAAATTAGGGAAGACTGGTTTTTTGTCTAGATAAGTAAAAGTTATCTTAAGCTAATAAATAATTGGAAATTTAAATATAAAAAGCCAATGCAACAAAACTTTACAAAACTAGATTTTGTGCGAATTTGCCCAAATTTAGCTGAAAAAGAAGATTCGTTACATTTCGTAATGTGATAAGATCGTGGTATGCTGTGGGCTTAGTGTAACCATGTAACTTTGTAATCGCCGAAAACCCGCGCCAATCAAGGCACTTAATCCCTTATCACCTCCTAAAAGAGACATTAAAGGTTAAATGTTGCCAAGAAATTGCTTGAAGTTTTGTAAGAATTACCTATGGAAAACCAACTTTGGCAGCGAATCACACTCGATTTAAATATCTGTCATGGCAAACCTTGCCTTCGAGGATTGCGTTATCCTGTTGAATTTATCCTAGAATTACTTAGTTCTGGCATGAGTATCGAAGATATTTTAGCCGACTACGATGATTTGGAACGGGAGGATATTCTAGCTGCGTTATTGTTTGCCGCTCGGTTGACTCAGGTAAAAAGCATCTACCAAATTGCACCATGAAGTTTTTAGTCGATTTACTCAACATTCGTTAATAGAAATGAGTCGCAACTCAATCATCGTTCATCATTAGTAGTAGGACAAGCTGAAATTAGCTTTAAGTGCTTCACGAAAGGAATAAAATCTTTATCTGAAAAAAGGAGCGGAAGATTATTTTCAATACAAAAGGAGGCAATAATAACATCAGCAGTTTTCCTAATAGTTATACCCTTCTTGCGTAACTGGCGATAATTGTCCGCACTTTTCAATGCCATTCTCAAACCTAGTAAATCATAAATAGTTAATGAAGTTAGTAAGCGATAGGCTATTTGATAATCCTTATCACTCCTAAAACCTTGGAGAACTTCGGTGAGAATAATATCACCAATAGCTATCGGTTCAACTCCCAGCAATAAATCAAGTTCTGTTGTTTCCGTAGTATTATAACCATTGAAATAATCAATCCAAACACTAGAATCCACAAGAATCATTGATTGTGCCTCATTTCCTCAAGGTTTCCTTCCCATTTAAGCTTACCTTTAAAGGCTTTAATTTTCTCCTGTTGTTTGAGCCGAATCAAAGTCTTAAGACCCAATTCAACAGCTTCTTGTTTAGTCTTTAAACCAGTAGCTTTAAGAGCATCAGCCATGAGTTGGTCATCAATGATAATGTTAGTTCTCATCCTATCCCTAGTTGTGTGTAGTAGATTTTTAATATACACATTATATAGTATTTTACTGCTTTTAATTTCCGTCTTATTACTCCCTAATCTCAAATACCAATAATTGACCACAAGACAAAAACTCTGTGTCTGGAGTGGTTTGTATTATTTCTCCCAACAAAGATAAATAAAAGTTATTATAAATTTATAAATAATTGAAAATTTAAATATAAAAAGCCAATGCAACAAAACTTTACAAAACTAGATTTTGTGCGAATTTGCCCAAATTTAGCTGAAAAAGAGGATTCGTTACATTTCGTAATGTGATAAGATCGTGGTATGCTGTGGGCTTAGTGTGACCATGTAACTTTGTAATCGCCGAAAACCCGCGCCAATCAAGGCACTTAATCCCTTATCACCTCCTAAAAGAGACATTAAAGGTTAAATGTTGCCAAGAAATTGCTTGAAG
>SFAU01000206.1 GCA_007096045.1 Microcystis novacekii Mn_MB_F_20050700_S1
ATAGGCAATAGCTATAACAATTATCAGCTTTGATAGGTATTGCGGTGCTAATTGAGAACCTTCTAAGCTATAGCCTCCTGACTTAAAATCTCGAAACATCTCCTCAATATCAAATCTTTTTTGATAGGCAATTATTGCCGTGTCTAAATCTCCAAAGTTAGTCAGAATATACCAAGGTTCTTTTGTGGGAAACCCTCGGGAAGTTTTTTTCCACTTACCAGCTAAGTTAAACTGGACAAATCCCGGCTCTTTTGTAATATTTACATCCTTCAAAAATAGTTGAGTTCCTGGACTTAAACCTAACGCTCTCATTTCTTGATAAATTCCTTCTTTTGTCTTCACAACTGACTCAATTTGATTGTAACCCACTCGCCGAGCAACTCTGACCAAATTTGAAAACGCAACTGATCATTTAACTCTGGCTGAAGTATCTCCTCCACTAAAATCAAATGCACTCCCTTAGAAGTCACAATCGGTTTAAGAACCTCTGGTGGTGTCGCCGCAAAAACAGCCGCTGAAATCTCTGACTTCAAATCTTTACGAGACAATATTCCTCGATATCCTCCTTTTCGGCCTAACTCTTTATCCTCAATATACTTGTCAGTCACATTATAGAAACTCATTTCCCCTAGCCAACCCTAATTAATTTCTAAAAAATCTTGCAATTTTTTGAGATAAGTAGGGGCATCTTCTAACATGGGAAAGTGAGCGGTATTAGCCATCTCCACATACTGGATCTTATCATTCAAATCCGCCGCCATTTTGCCCATTTTAGCAGGGATAATAATGTCTTTTTCCCCTGATACTAAAAGAGTTGGTATCTTAATCTCAGCAAATTTACCAGGCATAATTTCCACTGCCTTTTCACTCACAGATGTATAAATTGTGCCTAGTGCAGCCTCGTAATCCGCCGCCAAAAAATCTTCTAAAAAAGCAATTCTTTCTGATTTTGGGATCGATCGATGCAAAAATCTCGCCATAAATAATCGATCGGCAAAAGGTACTTTTAAAAACCAATCATAACGAAACTGTACCACATACTTACCGAATTTATGGAAGGCAGCAAAAGCCGCCTTATTATACTCAAAAATGCCATTACAGGTTAAAATTGCTTTGACCACTCTTTCGGGGTACATAGTAATAAAAAAAGTCGCCACCGATGCCCCCATAGAGTGACTATTGAGATAGACTTTTTCAATTTCCAAACTATCTAAAAACAAGGCCAAATCAAGGGCATATTCTTCTAAATCGTAGGAAAGATCAATAGATTTTTCTGGCAATTTAGACTGACCAAAACCCCGCATATCGTACAATAAACAATCAAAGCGATCGCAAATTGCCGCAGCGGTTGATCGCCAATAGCGTCCCGATCCTCCCCAACCATGAATAAACACCATCACCGGCTTTTTCTGGGCAGATTCTGACCCCCGAATCCACTCGTAATAGTGGGGAACACCGCGGACAGTGATTGTTTGATCGATCATTTGAGTTTTCATGATAGTTAAGTAGGGAGGTACAATTATTTGTAGGATGGGTTAGCGCACTTCGTAACCCATGCGGGCGTTGGGTTTCATGCTTCAACCCAACCTACGTTCATCTTATATTTAATTCCACCCACCTACTTAGATACCTAGCCATCCTCGTCAAGAGTTTTGCCAACGTCGCGCATCTGTGTCCGATAGTCGTCCGATTCTCTTAAGGATAACGAACGAGAACGATTTCAAGCTTCGAGTAATCGTTCAAAGATGTCGTCTTCCAGATTATCCCAAATCTTAGCGAGAGCAGTTTCGCTGACTTTTTGCCAGAAATCCGAGTTTGTCTCCTCCGGGATGAGGGTGACTAAAACCCTAGTACCCTCTGGAATCGGCACGGATTCGAGGAGTTCGATCCGGCCTTCTTTGACAATTGCGGGAACGGTGTTCAGCATGGTTAACCTCGATTTTTCCCCTTAAGCGGATTCTTGACTGGGTAGAGAGGAAGGATGAACCAATAAATCTGCCGTGGAACGTTTTTCCACCATTTCGCGGGTGATTAAACATCGTTTCACGTCCTTGCGCGAGGGCAATTCGTACATCACATCGAGCATTAACTCCTCGACAATACCCCGTAGGGCCCGGGCCCCGGTTTTGCGACGATAGGCCTCTTGGGCGATCGCTAGGACGGCATCAGATTTAAACTCTAACTGTACATTGTCCATCTTCAACAGTTTTTGATACTGTTTCACCAAAGCGTTGCGGGGTTGCGTCAGGATAGCGATTAAAGCTTCCTCATCCAGGGGTGACAGGGCCGCTAGGATGGGAATCCGACCGACAAACTCTGGAATCATGCCAAATTTGACTAAATCATCGGGAGTCATTTGTTTTAATAACCCTGCCGCCACCTTATCCTTACTAGCTTGGCTATCTCCCGGTTGAATAAAGCCCATGGATTTTTTACCGAGACGCTGATCGATCACCTTATCTAAACCGACAAACGCCCCACCGCAGATAAACAGGATATTGCTGGTGTCAATCTGAATACAATCCTGATAGGGGTGTTTGCGGCCGCCTTGGGGGGGGACATTGGCGATCGTTCCCTCTAACATTTTCAGTAAAGCTTGCTGTACCCCTTCTCCGGACACATCCCGGGTAATCGAGGTATTTTCGCTCTTACGGGCAATTTTATCGATTTCATCGATGTAGATAATGCCCCGCTGCGCTTCTTCCACGTCTAAATCTGCCACTTGTAACAGACGCAAGAGAATATTTTCCACATCTTCCCCCACATAACCGGCCTCGGTTAAAGTGGTGGCATCGGCGACAGCAAAAGGTACATCGAGGATTTTAGCCAGAGTTTGAGCTAGAAGGGTTTTTCCCGATCCCGTCGGACCAATTAACAGAATATTGGATTTTTGCAGTTCGATGCTATCTTCCGGATTGCCGCCACTGGCCTTTTGGGTTTGGATATCTTTGAGGCGTTTGTAATGGTTATAAACGGCCACCGAAAGCACTTTTTTCGCCTCATTTTGACCGATAACGTAGTCATCGAGGTATTTTTTAATCTCTCTTGGTTTGGGAATTTGTTCCCAAGTGGTTTTATTTTGGCCCGATCGCCGTTTGTTGGGACGTTCCTCCACCGGGGCGACCGGACTGGGCGGTTCCATCAATTCCTCATCGAGAATTTCGTTACACAGTTCCACACACTCGTCACAAATATAGACCCCCGGCCCGGCGATTAATTTTCGCACTTGTTCCTGGGATTTGCCGCAAAATGAACACTTGAGGTGGGAGTCGTATTTAGACATAGTTTATTTACAGGGAAGTAACGGGAACGGTAGGATCGGGCAGTTCGGGACGGGAAATCACCTGATCGATTAACCCATATTCTTTAGCTTCGACGGCGGACATGAAAAAGTCCCGTTCGGTGTCGTTGGCGATGCGATCATAGGGTTGACCGGTGTGGTGAGCCAGCATGGTATTGAGTCTCTGTTTAATATAGAGGATCTCTTTGGCTTGGATGGCGATATCACTAGCTTGACCTTGGGCGCCGCCGAGGGGTTGGTGAATCATGATCCGGCTACTGGGTAGGGACATCCGTTTACCTGCTGCGCCGCCACAAAGCAGGAATGCTCCCATACTAGCCGCTAAACCGAAACAAATTGTCACCACGTGGGGGCGAATTTGTTGCATAGTGTCGTAGATAGCTAGTCCAGCATAAACGGAACCACCGGGGGAGTTGATATAGAGTTGGATATCTTTTTCGGGATCTTCTGCCTCCAAGTAGAGGAGTTGGGCAACGATCGAATCAGCGACCTGATCATCGACGGGAGTTCCCAAAAAGACAATTCTCTCCCGCAAGAGTCGAGAATAGATATCAAAAGCCCGTTCACCCATGCCAGACTGTTCGATTACCACGGGTAAAACGTTAGCTAGGGAGTTTCTCCCCGTGTTGGCGTAGATAGCAGGGCGACAATTGCTGGTAATTGGGTAGTCAGGTGATCTCGATTCGAGCATAATTTTTTCGGTTCCGCTATCACAATCTTAGGGGTTTTGCTTGGCTGTGGAGCTTTTACTGGCAAATGTTAAGCATCTTTAGCACTTCTGTCCATACTATTATGCCCTAAGTTTTCCCCGGTTGGCAGCAATCGGTTATCAGTGATCAGCTATCAGTGAACAGGGTATGGGGGATAGGGATTAGGGGAATGATCGACAAAACTACAAATTTACTGCCAATGGTGGTCGCGTCCATTCTTTCTAGATCAATAGGCAGTAAACTGATCACCCACACTAGCAAAGGTGCAAAACAACTGCTTACCTCAAGAGTGCTGCGCTTTTCTCCTTTTTTCGCTTTCCCGGACACATACCATTCTTTCAGTCTCTGCCTGACTGTGTTGGGTTTTTCCTCGTTGACTGCGCCAATAAATCTCGACACCTGAGTCAAGCTGCTTGATTTGGTCATGACCAGGCCAAAACTCCAAGTTGCCAATCCGATAGCTGGCGGTATTGACAAATGAGGTAGATGCTCTGAAACTATGCACGACCACTGCTTGAGATATTTGTTGTTTAGCATTGTTTTTCCCTATGCTCCTCTAAATCTCTAGCTTGATTTTCTCACCACGAGTGTGTGTGTGACTATTCACCTCTTTGTAATCAACCTACACCTGTCAGCACCCCCTACACCTCAGACCCTGTAAACTTTTCAGGCTCTCTGTCCCCCCTTGAGGGAGCGGGATTTTGAGGAGGAGGGGATTTAGTTGAATAATCTTTGCAGAAAAGTGCTTTGATCCCGCAGGAAAACCTGAGCGCAATTGCGCCCTGGCATTCCCGAAATTGAGCCGCCGGGGTGAGTTCCTGCCCCAGTTAAATAAAGGTTTTTAATCGGGGTTTTGTAGTTAGCTATTTCTGGCAAAGGACGCAGGAAAATCATCTGATCTAAGGTCATATCAAGATGATAGTAATTACCTTTATAGGAACCCAAACGATTAGCTAATTCGGCCGGACTTTCCACCCGACGGGCAATAATGGCGGATTTGAGATTGGGAGCATAATCGGCCAGTTTATCAAGAACTCGATCGGCCACGCGATTTTTTAATTCTTCCGTCCATCCCGTGCCGTTTAATCCCGTTCCCTCGGCCCCAGCAATCTGATAGGGGGCAAAAAATTCGATCCAGAGGGTATGCTTGCCTTGGGGAGCCATGGAGGGATCGAGAATAGTGGGTATATCTAGGTACATAGAGGGATTTTCGTCGGGAATCTGCCCCAAAATCGTTAAAGCGTGGGCTTGTTCAACGTGACGCACGGAATCAGCTATGAGAATCGTTCCCTGTAAATACTCCTCTTTGTGATCGTAAGCCTCGAACCTTGGTGCTTCGGCGAGGGCGCAATCAATTTTAAGAATTGTTTCATTGTTATTGACAATTCGCCGTTCTACCCTTTCTCGCAATTCGGGATCGGCGGCATCCACATCAGCGGGGGCAACCAACTGTAAAAAGACTCGTCTAGCGTCAATATTAGAGATAACACCCGCTTTAGCCAGATATTCCTGTCCAGAGTCCACCCTAACCCCGATCGCTTGTCCTTCCTCCATTAGAATCTGTTTAACTTTCTGCTCGGTTAAAATCACCCCACCGAGACTGACAACGCATTTCACCAGAGCCTCGGTTAGTGCGCCTGTACCACCACGAGGGCGAGCCACCCCGGGGGAGTGACGCATCGCCATCATCATCATCCCGGAGGTAATGCCTTTTTGGGAGGGAGGAGCGCCAATTTCTGCCGCTAGACGAGCCAGGGGTGCTTTGACAAATTCGCTCTCAAACCACTCATTGAGGACATCTTCGGGGGAAGTAATCATCGTGCGGATGAAGTCGAGCAGTTTCTTTTTCGAGCCGATCGCTTTCCAGACACTAGCTAAGGCACTAGAGTTATAATTGCGGGCGATTCTGAGCAAATCTTGGGGGGGAGCGTTAAACCAAGGACCGATCGCATTCATCAACTGTCCCCAATAGTCGATAAACTGAAGGTAGCGATCGGCATCTCGCGGACAAAACTGGGCAATGGCGGCGTGAGTTTTTTCCAGAGAGCGATAGGCAAGAAAATATTGGCCAGAGGGATGGGGACAGAAAACGGTAGGATCGAAGAATAAATACTCTAATCCGTGGCGTTTTAGCTCTAATTCCTCAATTACCGGTCCTAAAAAGATAAATTCGTGATCGATCGCACAGAGATTAAACTTAAAATCGGGGGCTAGATCGGGGATAACCGCTTCTGTGGTAGCCGCTCCTCCCGGTACGCTACGCTGTTCGAGAAGGAGGACGCGATAACCAGCTTTGAGGAGATAGGCGGCACAAACTAAACCATTATGCCCCGCACCGATGAGGATGACATCGTAACTTTCCATGCAGTTTCAAAAATTCCTATTTTTAATTTTGCGCTTTTCTTGACCCTAATATGTTAAAAATAGTTAAAGATTGGCTGCTGTCAGCAGATTTCAGCGAGCAGTTATGAGTGATCAGGTAGAAAACATTTAATTTTTCCTTTTTTTATGAGTTCTTCAATCAAAGTTATGCAACCATCGGGTATTTTAGATGGCAACCAAGCCAGCCAATTTCGCCAAGAAATTGCTGAAGCCGTGCAGGGAGGTTCAGAGGTTATTATCGTTGATTTCAAGGATGTAACCTTTATGGATAGTTCTGGTTTAGGGGCGCTAGTTTTATCCTTAAAAACCGTGCGTTCTGCGGGGGGTAAACTATTGATCTGCTCGATTAATGATCAGATAAAAATGTTATTTGAATTGACCGATATGGATCGAGTTTTTGAAATTTTTAATAACCGAGAAGAATTAGAACAAAAAATCCTCGGAAGTTAATTAACGAAAATCCACCTGCATGATCGAAAGATCATCCTTAAAATTACCATCAAATTGTAAAGCTTGAATTTCTTCGATAAAATTATCGAGATTTTGGGCAGAATTACAGTGATAATTTCGCAAAGATTGAATAAAGTTCTCCAGTCCCCACATCCTCCCATCAGCACAATCGATCTCGTAAATTCCATCGCTAAAAAGATAAAGGCTACTGGGTAAATTCAGGGATTGAACCTGATTAGTATATTCCGCTTCTGGAAACATTCCGATGGGAAAACCGGGGGCTTTCAGTCTGGTTTCAATCATCTGGCCAAAAGGTTTTTTAGTCAGGAGAACTGCCGGGGGATGACCCGCGCTGGCATAGGTTAACTGTTGTTGTTTCCGATCATAAATTCCGTACCAAATAGTAAAATATTTATCATTCTTAGGACTGATTTGATTAACTTGATTTAACCCTTGTAAAACCTGATTAGGTTGATAGTAATTCACCTGACTTAAACCACGAGAACGGAGTAAATTAATCACCGAAAGGGAAGGTAAAGCCGCTCGCAATCCATGGCCTGCCACATCTAAAAGATATAAAATCAAATGGTCATTATCTAACCAATAATAATCAAAACCATCGCCCCCCAATCGACGAGAAGGAAGGAAGCGAAAATCGATAGCAAGTTTGGGAGAAATGAAAGGTTCGGGTAACAGCGATCGCACATAGTCCGCCGCCTCCGCTAACTCCATTTCTAGTAATTGTTTTTGCGCTTGCAGATCATGACTTAATTGATGCAAACGCATTCCGGCCCGCACGCGCGCTCTTAACTCATTAATCTCGATCGGTTTACATAAAAAATCATCGGCCCCCGCATCCAATCCCTTCACCCGATCCTCCACCGATCCCAAAGAAGTTAAGAGGATAAAAAAAGTCGTTGACAGTTGGGGATTAAGCTTAATTTGCCGGCAAACTTCCAACCCATCGATCCCCGGCATCATCCAATCACAAATAATCATCGCCGGTTTTAGTTGCCCCGCTTGCTTTAATCCTTCGTCCCCATCACTGGCAACAAAAACCTCGTATTCCTTCTGCAAAGCTCGTCTCAGGAACGTTTGAATTACTCCATCATCATCAATTACTAGAATTCGTACCATCTTTTTTGTGACTTGACTATCTCAATCTTACTGCTTACCCCCGACCACCTAACAGATGACTTTGCTTGTCCCTCAACAAGGGATTAAATCCAGAATCGAGCTAACACATCATTCATAGTTGGGGAAAAATGGTATTGTAAAGTTTCAATACAAATATAATCAGATATAGTCAAGCATGGTAATATGTGAACACGAAACTATCAGACTAGGCAAAAAAAACAGCAATAAGTTATCGAACGACTTGGAGGTGGTGGAAACAAGGGAATTTAACAGGCTATCAATTGCCTTCGGGTACAACTATCATAACGGATGACAACCATTCAAAACCCGACGCTGAGTTAAAAGACAACGGATAACAATGTTAGTAGCCGAAAGACACATTATCAAGAAAGGACATAGATTTTGGGCTGAGATAGATAATTTATCTTGGCAGTCTAAAAATCTCTACAACTCAGCCAATTATTTAATCCGACAAA
>SFAU01000207.1 GCA_007096045.1 Microcystis novacekii Mn_MB_F_20050700_S1
TAGATATTTGTGGTAATCTGAGTCCCCCCAATTTTAATGGCGATGGGGTTATTATTACCAAGTTGTGCATAAAGTTTGTTAGTTGTGTCTTTGACTAATTTGGTGTTACCGAAAGCTTCGATTGGGGTGACACTGGTGTCATCATTGGTAATTGTCCCGATAACTGCGTTAGGAGTACCTACTGTATATCCTGTCCCGGAAGCAAGAGTTAAAATGACAGTTTCATCAGATTCAACTGTAGTATCAGCAGTGGGGTCAACTGTTACTGTAGCAGTCGCTGAATTAGCAGCAAAGGTGACGCTGGTGGGAATAGAAGTGTAATCTGTCCCGTTGGTAGCTGTCCCCCCAACTGTGTAATTGACGGTTAAAGCATTAGTGGTTACTCCAGAACGGGTGAAGGTATAGACTAAGTTAGTTGTCCCGTCTTCTGTCACACTACTGGGAGCAACAGCAAGAGTAATACTAGGAAGGGTGACATCATCATTGGTGATTGTTCCCGTGGCTGCGTTGGGAGTACCTACGGTATAACCTGTCCCGGTCGCAAGAGTTAAAATGACAGTTTCATCAGATTCAACTGTAGTATCAGCAGTGGGGTCAACTGTTACTGTAGCAGTCGCTGAATTAGCAGCAAAGGTGACTGTATTGGTAGTCCCTGTACGAGTGTAGTCGGTATTTAAAGTCGCTGTCCCTCCCAGGGTGTAATTAACTGTTAAAGCATTACTCGTTACTCCGCTACGAGTGAAGGTATAAACGAGATTAGTTGTCCCATCTTCATTAACACTTGTGGGAGAAACCGCAAGAGTAATACTGGGAAGAGTGACATCATCATTGGTAATTGTTCCCGTGGCTGCGTTGGGAGTACCTACTGTATATCCTGTCCCGGTCGCGAGGGTTAAAATAACAGTTTCATCACTTTCAACTGTTGTGTCAGCAGTGGGGTCAACTGTTACGGTAGCAGTGGATGAATTAGCAGCGAAGGTGACACTGGTGGGGATAGAAGTGTAATCGGTTCCATTGGTTGCTGTCCCACTAACTGTATAGTTAACCGTTAAAGCATTAGTGGTTACTCCTGTACGAGTGAAGGTATAGACTAAGTTGGTTGTCCCATCTTCAGTAACACTACTGGGAGAAACTGCAAGAGTAATACTAGGAAGAGTGACATCATCATTGGTAATTGTCCCCGTAACTGCATTAGGAGTACCTACTGTATATCCTGTCCCGGTCGCGAGGGTTAAAATAACAGTTTCATCACTTTCTACTATGGTGTCAGCAGTGGGGTCAACTATTACAGTCGCAGTGGATGAATTAGCAGCGAAGGTGACACTGGTGGGGATAGAAGTGTAATCGGTTCCATTGGTTGCTGTCCCACTAACTGTATAGTTAACTGTTAAAGCATTACTCGTTACTCCGCTACGAGTGAAGGTATAAACGAGATTAGTTGTCCCATCTTCTGTCACACTACTGGGAGAAACCGCAAGAGTAATACTAGGAAGGGTGACATCATCATTGGTAATTGTTCCTAATCCTTGATTATCTGTAATCAGCGCATTGGTAGGATTAGAAAGGTTAATCAAGAAAGTCTCATCGGGTTCAATTGCAGTATCACCATTGACGGAAATAATAATATCTTGGCTGATTTGTCCAGGGGTAAAGGTGAGAGTCCCTGTTTTAGCTATATAGTCGCTTCCTGCTGTTGCTGTGTTATTAGCAGTGGCATAATTTACGGTAATTGTTTGGGTACTTGTGGTTGACAATGTAACTTTAAATACCAGATTGTTTGTTCCTGAATTGTTTTCTGCAATTGTCGGATTTGAGATAGTCAAGAATGGTTTATCCCAGTCGGCTGCTGTCCAGGTTGTTGTTGCTTGCCAAGTTTGGGGTGTCCATTCATCAATACTTTCCCAAGCATCTGCTGACCATTTAGTTGTAGCTTGCCAAGCGTTATCTCCCCAGTCAGGTATGGCATCCCAAAAGCTATCAATTGTCTGTGATGCTGTAGCTGTTGTTGCTATTTCATAGCTATTTGTGTCGAGAAAAGATGATGCAAGCGTTTGCGGTGAATTGATTTGATTTGCAGTTGATGGAGATAAACCAAGTTTCTTGTCAGACTGTCCAATAATCGCATCCCACGCATCTGAAGTCCAAGATTTAGCTGCGTTGTAAGCGGATGTTACTGCATCGGATCTAGTTCCAAGACTATTAATGGCACTTCCAATTGCTTTTCGATTCAGTTCAACGGTTCCACGATAAGTTAAAGCTGCACCCAGAATTGGACTTATTAGAGTAACGGCTGCTTGAAGAGCAAAATAATCAGCATCAGGCAAATATGTAAACCAGTAACTACTTAAATCAGTGGTATTTCCGTTGGCAACTTTCCGAGTTAAATCTGTCGGCTTTGACAAATTAGTTCTTGTAATAGTTTGATTTAAGACGGGAACTGAATGTTTTTCAAAAGTAATTGCAGATGTTAGTTTTGAATATTTGTCTAAGTTCCAGAGTCCATTTAGGTATTTTGAACCTGCCATGCTAACCAAATCGGCCGAAGTTATGTAATGGGTTACACCTAAGTTATTAGTAGCGTTGAAATTAATGCCGGGTTGTTGAGAAATACCCGGACTATTGAAAGTAACTATCTTTCCGAGTTGTCCTGTATAACTACCCCCTACCCACTGACTTAATGCACCGCCTAAACTATGTCCTGTAATATTAGGTTTTAGAGTCAATCCGCTTACGGGATTAGATACTTCTGAAAGCCATTGATTGACTGCGGCTTTATTGTTAGTAAATTGATTATAGCCAACTCCTTCGGTTTCAGTATCACTTAATAAATCTTTGCCAGATGAGAATTCAGTACCCCGAATGGCTAAAACAGGAGGTTTAGCAAGGTCATAAATTGTGCCATTAGTGAAGGTATAGGATTGATTGGCGCTGGTGAGTTGGTTGATTAGATTCTGTCCAGCAGTATAGGCGGCGGTATTGTTACCGCCTGAAGTGTTGGCAATATCTTGCAGTAAGTTATTGCTATTGGATGTAAATTCATTGGCATTAAGGGGATTGGCTAAAACCAGAAAGAATTTTTCATCAGAAGTTAAACCAAAAGCATCAAATCCTGTGGTAGAATCTTTGAAGACTTTATTGATACGATAGCCTTCGTAACCCAGGTCACTATAGTCATAAATCTTATCTACTTCTTTGCCTTTGTCTGTATCTGTCCAATCACGATAAGCGGTGTCTCTAGCAAAAATCTCAAAGGTTTGGTCGGTAGGAGGCGCACTTCCTAAAACGGTAATTTCTATTTGTTTACTGGTTTGTCCTGGGAAAAAGGAGAGGGTTTGTTTGGAAACATTGTTAAAATCTTTTAATTGGTTAGGGTCTATTGAATTAGCACTTCCATCAAGGGTATAGTAATCAACGGTTATGGGTTTATCATAGGTTGAGGATAGTTTAACCTCGAAAATAACCTTCCCTGCGGGAGCATCAAACCACGCATTACTGACTGATATCGTTGGTTTAGGTGGAGAATCAGGTGTGGGTGGGAGTGCAGTAGAAGTGCCGGCGTCATATATATTTGGATATTTTGGGTCTATTGGAATCGATTGACCATTAAACTGGCTGTATTTGGATGTAGTTGAACCTCCATTTAAATCTATATACCAAACTTGGTTCGCAGTATTTCCACTAATAATACTATTTGAACTCCAACCCCTATCGTAAATACTATTGTAAATACTATTGTAAATACCACCACCTAAGTTGGCATTATTGTTAGTAAGAATGTTATTCGTTAATGTTAATGTTCCCGCGTTGGCAATTCCCCCTCCATAAGTAGCCGTATTACCAGATATTGTACTGTCAGTTAATGTTAATGTTCCCCAAGAGTGGTTGGCAATTCCCCCTCCAGAAGTAGCCGTATTACCAGATATTGTACTGTTGGTTATTGTTAATGGTCCCCTGTTGTAAATTCCCCCTCCATCATCAGCCGTATTACCAGATATTGTACTGTTGGTTATTGTTAATGTTAATGTTCCCCAGTTGAAAATTCCCCCTCCATCATCAGTAGCCGTATTACCAGATATTGTACTGTTGGTTAATGTTAATGTTCCATTGTTGTCAATTCCCCCTCCATAATCAGTAGCCGTATTACCAGATATTGTACTGTCAGTTATTGTTAATGTTCCATAGCTGTTGGAAATTCCCCCTCCAGAATAAGCAGTCGTATTACCTGTTATTGTACTGTTGGTTAATGTTAATGTTCCCCCGTTGTAAATTCCCCCTCCGTCATAAGTAGCCGTATTACCTGTTATTGTACTGTTGGTTAATGTTAATGTTCCATTGTTGTAAATTCCCCCTCCATGAGTAGCCGTATTACCAGATATTGTACTGTTGGTTAATGTTAATAATGTTCCCCCGTAGTCGTTGTAAATTCCCCTTCCTGCTTTGTTGCTGATATAGAGATTATTTAATATAACTCCAAGTTGACTAGAGTTATTTATAATTCTATTATAATCATTCTGCCCAGAGATAGGACTAGCATTATTAACAATAGAAGCTAGTGCTGTGCCATCAGTTTCAATGGTAATCGTACCATTCGTATTCAAACTGCGATCGCCTGTTGTCGTATTATTAACATAAGTCAATTCATAAGTCGTTCCTGATTTCAGCTTAATAATATAGGGAGTATTAGGACTTTTATTAGCAATTGCAACAGCATCCCGCAAAGATAAACCACTCCCAATAGTGGCACTACCATCATTCTCATCTATAGTAGTATTGACAATTAAAGTAATTGGTGATGCTTGTTCAACCCCTATAAAATGTCCCCCTAAATCAATAACAGAACGATCATCTTCTGTTTGAATATAAGCCAACTCAGCCTCAGTTAAATTAACCCCTCTCACCAGATGAGAAAATAATTCTCCCTCATCCCCCACCGTATCCACCCTATTAACTTGAGCATCCACATAATGCCCAATTTCTTCTAAAATCACCGCAACCAAAGCATCTAAACTAGCAGAAGCAAAAAAACTTTCAGATAGATATATCTTATTGGTGCTAATCCCATAAGCGCCATTTGCACTACCTAAAACACTGCTATTGACAACCTCAATCTCAGGAAGTTGACTAAAATTTCGACTTTGCCACTGCTGTCGTAATTCCGTCGCTTTAACCACATCATAACTTGTGCCAAAAGCAGTTTCTAAATTCGCCCAAAAACCATCAGATTGAGCGAAATTGAACAAAACATCGTAAATAGCAGGAAGGAGGGGCAACAGGGTAGAAGTCATGACGGTAACAGCAGAGGTTTATTGCTAACAGTTTTAGCCCAACAATCCCCAATTTTTCAAGACCCCCGTAACAGAAATTAACATTTATACAAGAAAACGGGTTTCTCGAAGAAACCAAGAAGAAACCGGGTTTCTCAAAGAAACCCGGTTTCTAAATAGGTTCTCAAAGAAACCCGGTTTCTAAATAAAGAAATCCGGTTTCTCATTTGTTGCGAAGATGCGATCGCTAACGTCAACTAAGCAGTTAAAGTATTTAACCAATTGATTAAATCTTCAACCGTAGAGAAATCGAATAAAGCTTCTCCTAATGCTTCTATATCATCAATACTTAACTCCATGATTTTAGTTTCTAATGAAGGATTAATCTCCCCTAACTTGCGTTTAAGTTGACGAAGAATCAATGTCTTTTCCCGTTCATACCTTGTTCAATACCTTGACGCATCCAACTGGTGGTAATTTGCATAACTCCCTCCTGTACAGGTTGACTAAATGTGCTAATCTCTTCTTGGAATTGTATCTCTTCCACCGGATTAAG
>SFAU01000208.1 GCA_007096045.1 Microcystis novacekii Mn_MB_F_20050700_S1
GGGTTTTTGTGACGATGACCCAGCGGTAGTTATAGGAGTGGTTGATGCCATAGTATAGACAATAGGTGGGAAAAGAGTCAAGGTATTCAGGAGAGAGAGCATTGAACCTTAGGTTGTTGGGTTCTTCGTTTGGATAACAAAAACCGAAGAACCGTTAATTTTCTGCCCCAAAGCAGTAGTGTCGGCACTATCCACGACCCAGGCTGACACGGTGCAACTCACTGCCAAAGCAGGGTGAGAGCATCTCAAACGCTATTGACAATTGGCCAATTTTGTGATCCGTGTGGGCATTTTAAGTGATACCAGTCAATCAGAATAGTTGCGAAATCGACCCATCTGGTCGATTTTTGCTTAACAATTGAGATGGCAAATTCTCCTCAAATATGCCTGAATTGCCCTCTGGTTAAGCAACTGACATAAAGTTCATTTTGCCAAGGATTGTCAAGATTGGCAGTGAGTTCAAAAACAAGTTCTTCCTCCAGTTCCCATCTTCTTAGGTCATATGTACTAACAATCTCGATCCTTGCTGTCTGACTGATTGACAACTTACTCATACCACTATGATAGCTTAAGGTTTGAGCAAGTTTAATCAGGTTTGACCAGGTTTAGATAAATTTTTGTGAACTGCCGTCAGCCCTTCAGAGCCAAACCGATGTCACCGTCAGTGGAAATGTCCGGTTTTGACAGTACAAGGCCTGCTGGCGATCATCCGTCCTTGATTGGTGACAATTACCCGGGCCTTTCCCTGATCTGTTTGAAAAAGGTGACAAAACGGTAATCATGGCCGCAATTCCCACTTGAGTCGCACGATTCAGTGATTTTTCTCACACATCCTAAACCATGGAATCGGTAATGTCAACCAATTTTTACGCCTTTAGTTATAGACTTTTATCCATGACTAAAGTTAATTCATTTCATCTCGACCGCCGTGGCCGATGATACTTGGTTGATCCTGCTTGGTGGTACGATCGGAGTAGTGACCCTGCGCTAGATTTTCATCGATCGCTCAGCCTGAAAATAGGCATTTGGGCGCAGGTTTCTTGCACCCAAAATGTATAGCGCTACGCGCAAGTCAAAAGTCAAACCTGAGAGGGTTTCGGAGATTGTCCATGTCCTAACCGCCGATTCGGTTGAGATAACATCTCGAAGGCTCTCCCCCTACTTAGGGTGATCAGCAAACCTGATCGATCGGAGGGTGCCGGTTCCTTGCGCCCCTACAGTAACGGATTTTGTCCACAATGTAGGGGCGAACTGGGTTCGCCCAAAAGGTACATCATCAAAGTGCAAGTCCCTAAATTGCCATAAATGGGAAGTTGCCCAGTCAAGAGGTGATTGAGGAGTAGAACTCAGAGTTTAGCCGAGAAATGGGGGTGAGAAACGCTATTTTGTCGGCTTATACCGCTTGGGGGAAGGTGATAACAGCATCAAAGTCGGCACGGCTAGGGAAAATCGAGAGAACCCGGTCCAGTTGGGTTAATTCAAAGATAATCTTGACTGAAGGTGGAATAGAACAGATATTGAAGGATTTTCCTTGACTTTGAGCCAGACGAAAGGCGGTAACTAAAGCCATTAATCCGGCACTGTCGAGGAATTCCACCCTACTCATATCGACGAGAAAAGTGATAGAGCTACTCTGGTTGAACAGATTGGTGAGCTGCTCTTGAAATTCTAGGACGTTAGCGGCGGTAATGTAGCCACTTGGCTGAAATAGAGCAATTTCTGGGACTTTTACAGGACTTTTCATGGCTTGGCTTTGAAATTCATAAATGAACCTTTTAACTGGAAATTCAGACACCGCTATTATGTCCTAACTTTCTGATTTTGCCACCCTGCTCTTGATAAATTTTCTCTCTCCTGAAAAGATTAATTTTTTTTTAATCTTGACCCCCGTAGGGAGGAACCATTTTTAGGTTAACCTTATAATCCAGGCGGTAGAGAGGAACAGTGATCAAGGCTTACTGGGGTAAACATCAGGGGAGAGTGGTTAGGCTTAAGCTCTGCCGAATGACTGATGATGACCCAGAATTATACCAGTATTTTTGCTAAAATAAAGTAAAGCAGGATACGGAAATTAGATTTATTGAACTAGAGTAAGAAAATTGTGGATAACCAGCCGACTATCCGCCAATTAGTCGAACAAGCCCTATATTATCGTCAAATCACCCCAGAAATCGAAAACGGAATTAATGAACTCCTCGGTCGTCTTGGCTACGTTTCCGATGTGGATTACGAGGCGATCGAGTTACTCATGGATGAAATGGACGAAGGCCGGATTAATCTCGTTCCGCGTCGGTAAGTTGATAGGGATATTTTGATTATATGGACGAGGTTTCGCTAACCAACAGTAATCTTTACCCGACTAACCCCCTTTTAAAATAACCTTTGAGCGTTGGGAGCCACTATCCATGACCGTAGGCCTAAACCGAGCCGTTATTTATCCTGACAGTGATGGACAACCGATGGCCGATAATACGTTGCAATTTCGCTGGATTGTCTTGATTAAGGAAAATCTTGAGTGTGTATTTCGAGATTTTTCTTGTTAAAAGATTAAGTTAGTAATCAAGCTATAATTAGCGAATGAACAAAAAACAGCGAAAAACCTATGATGCTATTTTTGTTGATCCCATCCGCCGTAACATCGTTTGGGATGATGTCGTTAATTTAATTCAGTCATTGGGAGGTATAATTACTCAAGGCGATGGCTCAAGAGTTCGATTTGACCTAAACAAAATTTCCCTTAACATTCATTCCCCTCACCCCCAAAAAGAACTAAAAAGATACCAAATTAAAGCTCTTCGTGAATTTCTAATTAAAGCAGGAGTAGATTAATGCGATACAAAGACTATGAAGCTGTGATTGAATACGATGAAAGTGATCGCTTATTTTTTGGTCGCGTCATCAACACAGAAGATATTATTGTTTTTGATGGTCTTTCCGTTGATGAACTAGAACAGGCTTTTAAAACCGCCATTGAACAATATTTAATGGATTGTCAGACCCTCAATAAAATTCCTAATCAACCCACCTATTCCTTATCTTCTCATTAGTGCGATGCCGAAGGCACTGCGTAGCAGTACGCCAATCTTGCTGTGCTTCGCTGTCCCATATTGGTTGGATTTTCATCTCATCGGTAAAACAAAAGGGTTCCTTCAATCCGACATTCAAGGTAACTTCACCCAGTCTCCCCAAATCTCCAGAAATTAATATAATTAACTTCAGGCTTTCTCTTAACCTGATTTTTTCCATGATTCCTTTAACTCTTAATCTTTTGCAAGGTTCCGTTACTTTTCGTTTCAGTCCCAGTGCTGCCTTGGATTTGCAAAGGGAAATTAATATTTTACTCGATCGCCTGAAAGCGATCGCCAGTAATGCCGCTAGTGGGGGTAAACCCCAACCCCAAAAACCGCTGGAATATCAGCACACTGGTGATGTGTTTCTGGAAGTGTTTTGTAATCCCAATATTTATCCGAATCCTTTTTCGGCTAAAGTTTTGTTAACGGTTCGTGATGATCGCCTACGCTTAACCACAGAAGCGGAATTAACCCGTGTGATCGAGGATTTAGAGCGTTATCTCGACCAAAATAGTTAGAAGTGGGGGATTTTTGGGGTTTCGACCTTTCTTTGTCGTCCCACCTCTCCCCATCTGATTATTCTTCTCTAGCTTGCCATGTTACCGACCGATTTATTGATTTCCCGTCAAAATGGCGAGACAATTATTCCCAAACGCTTACCGATCGCGACCGATTCTTTGGCGATCGCCAAAGAACAAATCAGCTGTTTTCAGGAAAGTATCGGTCAAAAAAAGGGAGAATTAAGCCAAAAACTCCTAATCTTGGAGGGAGACAGTCCCGATTATAAAATTAAACGGGGATTTGCTCACCTATTAACCAATCATTTTGCCACCTTTGAGATTATTAGTCCCTTAGAACCGCAGGAATTAAGAAAAAGAGTTTTTGAACAAGCGGCCAACTTTGTTCCTATTCCCCAAAATCGATCGCTAATTCTTCAGACAATTGCCGAGCAAATCAGCCAAGAATTAAATCAAGAAATTTTTCCAGTAGCTCTAGAAAAAGGACTCTATGCTGATTTAGCGGAGAATAAAATTCTCACTCAATTTGATGCTCCCACCCCCGAAAACCTAATTCATCGTTTTAACCTCTCGCAAATTCAAGGGATTTTTTATCGGGCCAGTTATTTAATTATCAACGTCCACCGCAATGATCCGGGGGAATATAAATATCTCTTTCGCTATCTAAAACTATTTCGTTTAATGACTTATATCGAAGGGGATGCCGACACGGGATTTACTATTACTATCGATGGTCCAACCAGTTTATTTAAAGCTAATAGTCGTTATGGCATTGAAATCGCTAAATTAATTCCTGCCTTACTCCATGTCACTCACTGGAATTTGAAGGCACAATTACAGTATAAAGATTCCTATACAGGAACTATTAAAAAACAACAGTTCAATTTAGAGGATAACTGTGGTCTGGTATCCCACTATTCCCCAGGTAAACCCTACGATAGTATGTTAGAGGAATCTTTCGCTAAACGTTGGTTACAGTTAAAAACTGAATGGCAGTTAGAAAGAGAAGTGGATTTAGTGCCTTTACCCGGAGGAGTGATGATTCCCGATTTCCGTTTAGTGCATCCCGATGGTCGCGTTTTTCTCCTCGAAATTGTTGGTTATTGGCGACCAGAATACCTACAAAAGAAATTTTTACAGGTTAAATCGGCCCAAGCAAATAATCTAATTTTAGCCGTATCGGAACGGTTAAATCTAGAAAAAGCTGGAGTTAAATTTCAAAATCTACCCGCTCAGGTTATCTGGTTTAAAGATAAATTATCACCCCAAGCAGTATTAGAAGTTTTAAATTAAAGGGTTAAGAAGCTAAAAGCGGAAGTATGATTTAATACTCCCGCTTTGGTTTAATCAGACTAGGTCAACTCTTCCGCTCAAGACCGGACAATGAGTGCTACATCATTGAGCAATGGTAGGACTGATGGACACTTTCACCACTTTATTTTTTTCTTCTTCCGCTTTCGGGAGGGTGAGGTTGAGAATGCCATCTTTGTATTCAGCAGTCACGTTATTGTTATCAACCCGGACCGGTAGAGGAATAACCCGATGGAATTTACCATAACGGAATTCAGTGCGGGTAAATCCTTCTTCTTCGGTTTTAATTTCCGATTTTCTTTCACCATTAATGGTCAGACTATCGGCTGTTACTTCCACGTTGAGGTCTTTGGCTTCCATACCGGGTATTTCCAGTTTAAGCTGAACTGCCTCTGGCGTTTCGGTCATTTCCGCCGCCGGGATAAAGGATAACCCCATTTTTTCGCCATTGCCTACATCAGTCGGCACAAGACGGTCAAACAAGCGATTCATTTCTTTCTGTAGGCTTTCTACTTCTCTGAAAGGTTCCCAACGTATAAGTGCCATATAATTCACCTCCGAAGTTTCCTTGACGCTAGAGATGTTGATTTATCTCTACACTTTTAGGATAGATAAAAGATTCTCTGACTGGGGTAGGGTTTTCGGTATTGAGTTTTTCCAGATTCCCGTACTATCTCCTATACTAGGGTCTGCTGAAAAGGTTTTTCCTGGTGGCAGGGTGTGGGGTGTGGGGAGTTTTCTCAGTGAACTGATAACTGATAACTGATAACTGATAACTGATAACTGATAACTGACTCCACCAACAAACTTATTCAGCAAACCCTAATTATCTACTGATGAATAATTAAACTTTCTAAACTGGTTTGTAAATCTTGGGTTAATTGTGCTACGGCGGAGCGTCGATCGCTTTTATAATCAGCATAGCGATCGGATACGGAAATAGATTCGCCAATAGTTATTATCGCTTTTTGTTGACCAATTTGGGGACGAAAAAAGGGATTACCTCCTTTAATTCTTGTTACTAAATCCCAGAGTAATAAAATTGTCTCGGCAAATCTTTCTACAGTGGGTTTTTCTTTGACATAATAACCAGTTACTGAGACGAAACTTTCGACAATTCTCATGTGCCACATTTTTAAATTAGCTTCATCGGCCAGGCGATCAGCTAATCCTAATTCAAGGGGAGAAATAGAATGAGTGGGTTTTAATTCTTCCCGATAAATGCGTTCCCATCCTGCTTGTTCCAAACGACGACAGCGATCGATTACATTACCATTAGGAGAAACATTAAAATACTTTTCTACGGTTTGTAGTGCCACATCTAATAAATTGGCTAAACGTTTGGCTAGAGTTTCGTTACGCTCATCACCATTGGCAGGTACTACAGGCAAAGATTGATAGTAGAAATCTCGATAAAAATCCTCCATTAAGGATAATAATCTTTCTCCTAAACGAAAAAGACGCTCGTATAAAACATTTTCTTCTAGGGATGAATTCGTGATTAGTTCTAAACCGCTATCGGTTTCTAAATTAGTTAAAATTTCCTCGATTTTTTGCCAAACAGGAGTTAAATAAAAATACTGAATACCAATGGGTAAAATAATTACTTCCTGCTGTTGTTTAGCTTTTTTGACATCATCCACACCCCAAAAAGCCAATTGAGAAATACCCGGTTCAATCGCACTGACAAGCTCATTATGTCCGTTAGTGGCTCCTTCCGGAGCAGCGGCCAAAGGATAATCTCCTTCTAATAATAAACGACGAGCCGAGCGCAATCCGATTAAATCGGCTTTTCCCCGTTGAATTGGTGTGCCACCTAACTTAGAATATAACCATCCTACCCTTTCTCCAGCCCATAAAGGAATCCCTCGATCGTACATAAAATGAGCGTGAATTGGAGTGTTTAATTTTATTCCCAACTCTTGGGCTTTTTTGGGGACTAATTTCCACAAAAGATAGGCCATACAGTAGGGATCGTTAATACTGGGATGACGAAAAGCAAGCAGTAAACGTACTTTTTTCTCTTGACTTTTTTGATAAAATGTGATTAAAGTTTCTAGATTAGCGGCGGAAATTTCCCTTAAGTTGGTTTTAGTTTGTAACCAGAGAGGTAAAAAGATTTGACATCCCTTTAAAAGCAAGGGATTAAGGTCAGGGGGGATAAATTCCAGAGGAGGTTGCGCGCCCAAAGATAGATTAGACATATAACAAGAAAAGAAAAAAAGAAAATAAGGAGGAATACCAGTAGTTTACCTCCTCACCTAAACCAATACATATATACTATAGCTCTATCCCCATTTCTCGCAAACGAGCCGCCAGCCGTTGAGAACGCTGTCTTTCCGCTTCCAGAGCTTGCTGAGTAGCATTTAACTCCTCCTGTGCGGCAGCCGCTTGCTCTTGTGCCGCAGCTGCTTGTTCTTGTGCGGCAGCCGCTTGCTCCTGTGCGGCGGCTGCTTGTTCTTGTGCCGCTTCTTCTGGCAAGGGGATTAAATTGCCTTCCGGGTCATAAAATCTCGCCCAAATTGCCGTTTCTCGGTCAATAGTACCCTGCCAAGTTCCCAACCAATAGCC
>SFAU01000209.1 GCA_007096045.1 Microcystis novacekii Mn_MB_F_20050700_S1
TTCTGGCGTCAGGTTTTTCAGGCTTTCCCTGTCTAGTAGCGGCGGCGGTTCTTTTTGCTTCATCCTCTCAATCTACACTTTTTTCTGTTTTTGTCAATCCCCTGACCTGAATCCTTACAGCTCATCTAAAATGGGATAAGATGTACTGGACAAAAAAGACATCATTGCGGGTTAAAAATTAGGAAGTATCGGCGCAATTGACTAAAATAGCAATAGACCAGAGCAGAAGGAAAAAATTATCTATGGCAACCACATCCGAAGATGTATGGCGACTCTTAGCCGAATTAACTGCCGCTCAAAAAGAAACTGACCGACAACTCAAGGAAACTGACAAACAACTCAAGGAAGTTAGTCAACAACAGAAGGAGACTGAACTACTATTGAAGGAAGTTAGTCAACAACAGAAGGAAAACGCCCAACAACAGAAGGAAACTGACAAACAACTCAAAGAACTGGGCAAACAAATTGGGGGACTCGCTGCCAAATTCGGCAGCTTTACCGAAGGACTTGCCCTTCCCTCAATGGAAACGATTCTCAGACAACGCTTTGGTATGGAAGTTGTTAGTCCCAGTGTGCGCGCCAGTAAAGAAGGACAACACCTAGAAATTGATGTTCTTGCTGAGGTTAAAAGTCATGCCAGAGAGGAATCCATTACACAATTAAAAAGTATTTTGCAACGGTTTCGCAGCTTTTTCCCTGAACACAAAGATAAAAAACTCTATGGCATATTAGCGGCGGTTGATTTATCCCCGGAATTACGGGAAAAAATTCTGCAAGAAGGGCTTTATGTGGCTCGGATTCATGACCAAGTATTTGAATTAGATATTCCCGATAATTTTCCACCTCAAACCTATTAAATAACCCTGCCCTAGGAAAAACTTTTTCAGTAAGCCTTATTGTACTTGTCCGCGCAGAGCATAACGATCTTTTTCTAAACCGAAAGCGAAGAGAAAAGAATGGCGTATGGTGGGGTTAGAAAGAGTAAAAAAGAGAAAGAGAGCAATAACAGCTAATCCTGATGATAAACTAAACATAGTTTCGTAGGAAATTCCTAAAACCCCCAGAATTGGACCTGCTAAGGCTGTTCCCACATCAAAACCGCCGATACAGATAGAATAGGCCCGGCCGCGTTCTTGGGGCCCAGAGCGATCGGAGATTAAAGCCAGTAACATAGGGAATAAAATCCCCCCTCCCGTACCTTCGAGGATAGCGGCTAAAATTAAATCGGAAGGAGATCGGGCCGAAGATAGAACCACCATGGATAAACCATAGCAAAAAACGCTAATAGTGATGAATAAACCCCGTCCATAGCGATCGCTGGCTCCTCCCGACAAAATCCGTCCGATTACCCCCGATAGTGCCGCACAACTGTAGAATAGACCAGCGCTGAAAGAGATCTGATTTTCAAGGAGAAACAGGGGTAAAAAAGCGACTAAACCGCCGAATAAAGTGCCAACCAGCAGAAAAACTAAGGTGGGGACTAAAAAAGCTCGCTCTTGACATAATGCCCAGAAACTGCGCTCAATTGTCTGATTTTCTGCCTTCATTTCGGCTAATTTTTTCTTGAAGTCCGGTTCTTTAATGCAGAAACCCAAGAGAAAGGCGATCGCTCCTGAAGTGGCAGAAACTAGAAATAAACCGTCATAACCGATCGATTTGTAGAGATAACTGCCTAAAGCTGGACCAATTCCCATGCCTATGGGTGCAGTTAGGCTCATATAACCAATTATCTCTCCCCGTTGACGAACGGGGGAAAAATCCACCACTAGGGTACTGTAACCAGTGGTAAAAGCGGCGATACTGAGTCCATGGTAGGCGCGAACGACGAATAAAGAGGAAAGATCCCGAAAAAATAGATAACCGAGGGGTGCGGTAGCGGCGACAATAGTTCCAAATAAAACCACTAATTTGCGACTGCGGCGATCGACTAGATTGCCTAACCAACTGCGCGATAAAATTAAACCGATAGCAAAGGCCCCCATGACAAAACCGATATCTTGTTTGCTACCGCCTAGGGAGTCAATATAGGTGGGGAGAGTGGGGAGGAGAGTGGTGATACTTATCCAGAAAAACAGCGCCGTGACGAAGAGGATCAGTAGTTGACGACGAGTTTCGGCAGTAAGCGATCGAAAAGTTTTGAAAGCGTTCACAACAGCGACCGTCACAGGCAACAAAAAGACCCGGAGATCACGCCAGTCACAAGCATCCCGTATTGCTGCTACCTTCCGGTCCTGACAAGGTTAAGGCGTTGCGATCGCATGAGTCCGAGTCTTTTCTATCATAACATCTTTTTCGGGGATACGAGCATTTTTTTTCTTCAATCTAGACTCTCAAGGGAAATTTTCTCAACGGGGGGGTTTTTGTAATTGTTGTTGTAGAGAAATTTCTGGTTCGATCGCCAATCCGCTAAACTGTCGGATTAAGGGTGAAGGACTCTCCCTAGAATCGGCAGCGAGGAAAAATAACCAACGGCTGCCGGGGGTGAGTTGTTCGATGGAATTGAAGTTACTGGTCAACCAAATTAGGGGTAAATTAGGCAGATTAGCCTTTTTTTGACTAGCTTTTGCCTCTATACTGGCTAAAGTTTCTAAAATGACCCTTTCTCCCTGAATTAAACCCGTTTCCCCCGTCCAGAGTTTCACATTTAATTGCCGACGATGGGCATAAAAATAGAGGGAAGCAGCGGCAATAATCGCCCGTTCAAAACTGTCTTCTTGCCAATCACAGAGGGTATCGAGACAGATAATCACTTCCTGTCCCCCCGTTAACACTTCTAATTCCCGAATTTGCAATTCTCCTAAACGGGCGCTAGTTTTCCAGTGAATTAAACGGGTAGAATCACCGTAGCGATATTGTCTCAGGTTACGGGTAAGTCCTTGACTAGCTCTTTGATAATAGCGATTATTTTCTAATTTTTGCTCCATCTCTTGACCGAGGGAATCGATCAGGGGACATTGTTGTAAGGGCAAAACTTGGGGATAAACTAAAGCTTTAGCCGCTGCTTGCTGACAACGACGACACCAAAATAAACCGAGAGGGGCTGCTGTTCTTAATTGTACTTCTTGCCAGTGATAAATACCTCGTTTACTGGTGGGTAAATAATAAGTCCAACGGTGGTAACTTTTGGGGGCAATCGCTTCTATTGGGGTTATTTTTGGCCGATCAAGAACTATAGGCAGCATATCTGTCACTTCTAACAGATTTATCGGCTGATTGCTAGTATTTTCTATCTCTAGGCTAATACTAAGATCATCTCCCGCACTCACGGGTACAATGGCAAGACGACGCACTTTCAGCGGAAGAAGGGAACGACGGGGTAAAATTATCGATAAAATTAAAAGAGCGATCGTCGTGCCAGAGATAGCATACAACCATCCCGCCATGGTATTAGTCGCAGCTCCGAAAAAACAGAGGGTAATGCCAATGATTACCCCACCACCGTAAGCGGGTAAGATACCGCGATCTTCTAACCAAGTTTTCATAGAGTTTAGTGGTTTTGTCGTCTTTGCTAGAAAGCTAAAAATCAGGCCCACATCTCTATAATTCCCCCAAAAGCCCTGATAAACTATCAAGGAGATCGGACTGATCAGCTAAGGGAGTTCTCTTCCTTGCCACTGTTGGGATTTTTCTTAACAAAACTTAACAATTGATGGCAAAATTTTGCTTGCTTTTGTGGGCAGATTTTGGGATAATATTCTTAAAAGAGTTTATTCATAATGGTAATTTAAGCAGTCACAAGTAAACACAAACATCCCATTATAAGACGATTATAACCCAAGCCGCCGGCAAAGTCAAGCGCTCACTCCTATTATTATTAGATTTCTTGCATAATTAATTTTTGAGAGTTCAAACTCACCGTTCGCTCATTTCTCGAACCGAAAATTTGATAAATTGTCTCAAATGCAGTCTAGCAAACGCATTGAGCGTTCTACTCGAATATTTATTAGTACAAAAAGACCATTTGGAAGTTAACGAATTGATCAGGGTTTGAGCGAGTCAATTGGTGAACGCAAAGCGCTCGCGTAGCGAGATCGCATTCTCGGCACTTTTCTGCTTACCTTATTCGCTAAAAAGCATACAGGATAAAGGTTAAAGCAATTTTAAAACCCTTCCCTTAAAAGAGTAAGCAAACAAAGAGTCGAAGGCTCTGCCTTAAAGTAGTATTCAGGTAGAACCTCAACAAAGCGTTCCCAGGTTCTACCTGGGAACGAGCTAAAAATCAGGCCCACATCTCTATAATTCCCCCAAAAGCCCTCTGATCAGCGAAGGGAGTCCTATCCCTTGCCGCTCTTGCTATTTCTCTTAACAAAATTTAACAATTGATGGCAAAATTTTGCTTGCTTTTGTGGGCAGATTTTGGGATAATATTTTTAAAAGAGTTTATTAATAATGGTAATCTAAGCACTTGACAACAAACACAACCATCCCATTATAGGACAATCGTAACACAAGCCGCCGCCCAAGTCAAGCCCTCATTCTGATGAGTCCAGAAATTTCTATTCCTTGCCACTGTTGGGGTTTTTCTTAACAAAACTTAACAATTGAAGGCAAAATTTTGCTTGCTTTTGTGGGCAGATTTTGGGATAATATTTTTAAAAGAGTTTATTCATAATGGCAATCTAAGCACTAGAGTACAAACACAACCATCCCATTATAAGACAATCGTAACACAAGCCGCCGCCCAAGTCAAGCCCTCACCCCTAATTACGGGTTGCCGAAAACTTCTAATTCCGTGGTTGGTGGGGGGTTGGGGATATTAGTTAAAATAACAAAGGTTGAAAACCGTGTTTGCGGGAAGCTGCGCCGATTCGTTCCATTTTAGGGACGGTAATTTGATTGCGTCCCCAAGAAAAATTAGTTTGCCAACCCTCCAACTCCAATAAAATCGCCTCAGCAAAACAGGCAAACATTTGACGAGAGGGAATATCCATATTAACGATTTTCATAATTTTCCAGTCAATATCGAGGGAATGCTCGACAATACCACCCTTAATCACCGAAATATCGGGGGCATTTAATACCATGCCTAAATTTTTCGGATAACCACCATCAATAATAATGCAGGGGCGCTTGAGGGTATTGACATCAATTTCTACCCCTTTAGGCATACTAGCCACCCAAACAATGATATCAGCAAGGGGTAAAGCCTCCTCGAGGGGGAGAATTTTACCGCGTCCTAACTCCTCTTGGAGAGATTGTAAACGCTCTTGATTGCGCGCCACATAGATTAGTTCTTTTGTATCGGTTTTTTCATTTAACCAACGACAAACGGCGCTGCCGATATCTCCAGTGGCCCCACAAACCACGACGGTAGATTGAGCTAAATCGATGCCCATTTTTTTAGCGAGGGTTTCTACCTGAGTGCAGATGACGTAAGCGGTGTGGGTGTTACCGGTGGTAAAACGGCCAAAATCTAGCTCGATATTCCGCACCTGTCGATTATCTTTGAGATTAAACTCCTCGAAAATAATTGAAGAAAAACCGCCGAGTGCGGTGATATTGATATCACTTTTTTGAGCGAGTGCCATGGCATTTAGCACCTTACGAATAGCAGACTTTACCCAACGATTCGACAACATCTCCGGTAAAAAACAGGATTCGATGTATTTACCCGTGATGGTTTGTCCCGTGATGCTGGTGACATGAAAATCATCGACAATTTGCGGGGGGGCAGCACACCAAAAATCCAATCCCTGGTTAGCATATTCAGGATAACCTAGATCGTCGGCGACCGATTGGGCGTGTTCTAAACTGGTAAGATGACCTATAAGACCAAACATTGATTGTTCTTTCGTTAAACTAGATGGCACTAGATAAAAAATGAGGATATTGCGAAGAAATCGTTAAGACTCTTAAATATAATACACAAAAGAGCCGCTCAACACAGAGCGGCAGCAGGGGAAAAAAAGAAATCTAGACGCTCAAGCTTTAGACGGCAGTTAATCCGTAGGCAGACATCCGCATGATATCACGGGTGCTGAAACCAATATTGCTTAACGCTTCCCCGTAGCTAATCATAAAGTCTTCCACGAGGGCCTCTTTTTCCATAGCGAGAACGCGAGCATCATCCTCGACTTGATTGAGCATTTTCCAGACAATGGGTAGATTAGCGCGATTTGCCGCTTCTAATTCCTCTTTAGCGGTTTCAAAGTTCGCTTTTAGCCATTCTTCGCCAAAATTGAGGTGTAAATATTCGTCTTTAACTACGCCTTCAGTAATTTTACGGGCAAAAGGATCAGCAACAGGAATATAAATATTATAGGCAGCGATCGCGAAAGCTTCGATAATCAAAGATTGGATTAATAAACAGGTGACAACTTTACCTTCTGCGTAGGCAATTTGGAAGTTATTGTGCAGAGAGGAAAAGAATTCTTTGGCATAATCCATATCAGGAGTGATTTGCAAATTTCGGCCGCAAGCTTGAAAACCTTTCATGTGACGGTTTTCCATTTTTGCCAGACGGTGTAACTCTTCTTTGTTATCGGTGAGGATGTCTGCTAATTGAATATAATTGCTATTGGCCTCGTATTCGCCTTCAATAACGATGGCATTAATGCGACTATAGGCTGATTTATAGGTTTCGCTGGTGAAATCAAGCTCTAATGGTACAGCAAGCTCTGGCATAAACTCGATTGACTCCTAATTTCTGACGAGATTTTTCCGACATTCTTTCCAGTCTAGGGTAAGCCTTCTAGATGGAGTGATCTTTTTACGAGTCTAGCTCGATCGGTCTTTTTTGTATAGCTTGGCCTGAGGGGCAATCCCTTCTCAAGGGACGAGATTGCCGGCTGTTTGCTCAAACCGTGGCTAAAGATTTCCGGCGCTCGGCCTGTTGTAGGATCGCTTTGGCTGCCTGTTTACCGGATAAAGTGGCTCCTTCCATGCTATCAATGTAATCCTGTTGGGTATAACTGCCAGCAAGGAAAAAGTTAGCAATAGGAGTCGCTTGCGAGGGACGATAGACATCCATCCCCGGTGCTTCCCGATAGAGACTTTGGGCCAATTTCACCACACTAAACCAAGTCATGTTTAACTCCTGCGAGGAGGGAAATAACTGATGGACTTGCGCTAAAACGTGCTGGGCAATATCTTCATTTTTAGCTTTAATAAAAGGGTCCCCGGGGGTTAAAACCAACTGTAATAAAGAACCTTCTCCGGAGCGATAATAATCCCTAGGACTGGTGAGAGCAAGGTCTGCAAAACAGGAAAAATCCGCTTGGTGGGTGTACAAAAGATTGTCAATTCCCACCGCTTTTTGCAGTTGTCGGCGTTTTTCGGCATCATTTAACTCCGTCACCCAACCGTCAAAACGCAGTTGTACCGTAGCGACGGGGACGGCTTCTAGTCGGAAAATATTGTCAAAAATCGGCATTTTACGCCAATCTTGGGGAATAAGACGCTGAATACCGGGGACATCACCAGCGCAAACATAGGCATCTGCGGTGATAGTTTCCGTGTTTTCTCCGTTAGCGACGATCATGCCATTAACTTGCAGATTTTCGCCCTCTCCAGAATAGAGAATTTCGCGCACCTGACGACGGGTAGAGATTTTGGCGCCCCGAGCTTCCAGATAGTTAATAATCGGTTTATGCAGGTATTCGTGGGGAGAACCTTCCAACATCCGCAGGACGGAAGCTTCGGTTTTAGCGGCAAAAAATTGGAAAATCGTCAGCATACAACGGGCCGAGATATTTTCTGTATCGATAAATCCTAACGCGTAGGCGATCGGATTCCACATTTTTTTTAAACTGCCTTCATTACCGCCATGGCTACGAAACCAATCAGCAAAACTAATCGAGTCCAGATCCCGAATCGTTTTCATCGCTCCTTGAAAGTCTATCAGACCGCGGACGATGGGACTTGTACCTAAGGCCAGAGAATTAAAGATTTTATCGGCTGCCGAGAGTTGGGAGGAGGTAAAAAAGGCTTTTAAACCGTTAAAAGGCGCACCTGCGGCGAAACGAAAGTCTAATTCGCCGATTTTTCCCCCTTCGTTGACAAAAGTGTGGGTGTGTTCTTTGAGCAGTAGGGATTGAAAAGCGCCCACTTTTTTCATTAACTCAAAAAGATTATAGTAACAACCAAAAAAGACGTGCAAGCCCATCTCGATGTGATTCCCGTCTGCATCTACCCAACTACCGACTTTTCCCCCGACAAAGGGACGAGATTCTAAGATTTCTACTGTACAGCCCGCATCGACCAGATCGATAGCTGTTGCCATTCCCGCTAACCCTGCACCAACGATCACCACTCGCATTTGTCAAGTTCCTGTTACAATTTTTCACTAAATCTTTATTTTACTCGATCGGTCTGGTGTTTCTCGCGGTTGATTTTTTCAGGGTCGCTTGAGAGCGTGGCAGAATAATTGACAGTTGCACTAGGGAGAAGTGATTTTGAAGCGATCGCTTGATGGGAGACAGGAATTAATTATTGTCAGTATTATGTGGATATTGGGGGTATTAGTCGATAGATTCTGGTTTAGTCTCGATCATACTATTCCTGCTTGGGATCAGGCTGATTATCTCAACGGTGGGATTATCTATACCCAAGCTTTCCAAAATCCGCGCTGGTTTGATGGGGATTGGTGGCGCGGTTTATGGCTAATGTCACCGAAAATTCCCCCTTTAACCTATATTTTAACGATTCCCTTTTTTAATCTCTTTGGTATTAGTCTTGACGCGGGTATGTGGGTAATGGCTATTTATAGCGCCCTACTGCTCTTTTCTGTGTACGGATTGGGAATTATCCTCTTTAATGGGACTGTGGCTTTATGGGCGGTCTTAATCTGTCAATTTCTCCCCGGTTTATACTATTATCGCCTCGAATATCTCTTAGATTTTCCCTTAGCGGCAATTGTAACGTTTTCTTACTTCTGCTTGACATGGTGGCGATTTAGTGGTCAAGGCTGGCTAAAAGCGATCGCTTTCGGGATTTCTTTCGGTTTAGGGATGTTAGTCAAACAAACCGCCCTATTTTTCCTCTTTTTGCCAATTTTGTGGGTATTGGGCGAAAATCTCTGGCGAAAACGTTGGGGCAATCTAGCGCAATTAATGCTGAGTTTTTTGACGGCAGCATTGTTGATGTTTCCCTGGTATCGGACGAATTGGTTATTAATGTTAACCGCGAGCAAACGTGCCACGGTAGATTCGGCGATTTTGGAGGGAGATCCGCCCCTTACCAGTCTAGATGCCTGGACATTTTACGCCCAAGTTTTACCCTATTTTCTTTCTTGGGTATTGTTATTAGTTCCCGTGGTGGGATTATTAATCTCATTACGTCATAGAAAAACCGAAGATAAGGTTAATCGTCCTGTGTGGATTTGGTTAGGAGTTTTTCTCTTGGGGGGATACCTATTATCATCCCTAAATATCAATAAAGATGCTCGTTATATTTTGCCACTTTTACCGACTTTATCCTTAATTTTATCCGTTGGTTTATTATCTTGGCGCGGTCGTTTTGCCCCCGGTATCCGTTGGGGAACGATAACTATTGCCGCTATCCTCACCAGCTTAAATTTATTCCCCTTGCGTGGAGATATAATTACTAACGTTTTCAGTCCCGAATTACAACACCATCCCTATTTAAAAACTGGTTGGCAGCACGAAGAAGTAGTTAAAGAGATTCTAGCCGATTCTCCCTATCTTCGCAGCACCCTAGGGGTTTTACCTTCCACCCCCGAATTAAATCAACATACTTTCTCTTTCTACGGTGGTAAACATAATTCCCAGGTTGCTGGGAGACAGGTGGGAGTGCGGGAAGAAGATATCGAAAAGGATGTCAATTCTTTAGATTGGTTTTTAACTAAAACTGGTGAACAGGGTTCCGTCCCCGATGTCCAGAAAAAAATTGTTAATCGAGTCGCCACTGGGCCAGATTTCCAAGTAGAGAAAACTTGGCAGCTACCAGATGATAGTACCCTGTCCCTACACCGAAAAATATATCCTTCCGTCACGGTTAAACCCCTTGAAAATGCGCCAAAACAGGTGGAATTAAGAGAGATTGCCATTGCTGAAAAAGCCTCTCCTAATCAACCAATTCCTGTGGTTTACAAATGGGCAGGAGACTGGCAACAATTAAAGTCAGGGGTAGTGATTTTAACCTGGCAAGAAGTGGACGGTAAGGATTATTGGATGCACGATCATGGTATTGCTATGGGGGGATTAATGGCAGAAAAATTAACTCCAGAAGAGCAACAAAAGGGTTTTGAAGTCACTGAAAAAACCGCCATGCAGTCGGCAGCAACCCCCGGAGTTTATCGCTTATCTGCTGTCTATCTCAATCGGGAAACTGGCGAAACCTATCCGATTAAAACTAATGCTGAAATTACCATCGATCCTCAAGTCCTCAAGGTAGCAACGCCCCAATTAGATTTAGTGACCCAATTGCGCTTAAAGTCTGCTAATATTGGTCAAGGATTAACGGGTATTGAACCAATTTTTGAGTTAACTAATCGTATCAATCAATACGATTCAACGCAGGATTATGTGCTGCAAGCAGACAAGGCTTTTTCCTATCGTTTACAGCAACAAAATCCCCCCGATAAATTATCTTTAGCCTACGGATTAGCAATTTCTAAGGTATTACAACAGGATGTGGCAGGGGCCATAAAAGCCACGGAGGAAATGATTAAAATTGACCCCTATAATCCCTATCATTATGCTTATCAAGGTTTTATTTATCTCTACGATTGGCAACCGCAAGCAGCCCAAAAAGTCTTAGATAAAGCTAGACAATTAAATCCCGATAGTGAGGAAATTAAGACTTTAAATGCAGTGGCTGCCTTGATGGGAGGAAATCTTGTTAAAGCTTGGCAATTATGGCAATCAAATTAAAATAGACTGGGAGATGGGGAAAAGAGAGACTTACAAGGCTTCACCCCAACCTACGTTCATCTTATATTTAATTCCACCCACCTACTTAGAAGGAGAATCTGATGTTCAAACTCGATACTTGCTGTACCCTCGTCCCCTACTTTGAAGTACCAGAAGGAAAAATTGCTGCGTTTAAGGAACTAGGACCCAAGTTCGTTGAGAGAACCCGCACCGAAGATGGCTGTATCCATTATGCTTTTTCCTTTAGCGGCAATATTGTTCATTGCCGCGAGGGTTACGTCGATGCCGACGCAGTTCTTGCTCACCTGCAAAACGTTGGGGAACTGTTAGACGAAGTTCTCAAAATCGCCAAGATTATTCGCCTAGAAGTTCACGCTCCCGCTGCCGAAATCGAAAAGCTGCGAGAGCCGTTGGCTTCTCTTAACCCTCAGTTCTTCATTCTCGACGAAGGTATTCGCCGCACCAGCGAAGCTTAATCAATTAGCCTGATTATCCCCCATTATCCCTAAATTCTGGCATCTTCTCTGAAAGCCACAAAAAAGCACCCCCTTGCGGGAGTGCCTTTTCCTTCAGACTAGGAATTAACCATTGATAGCAGGAGCAATCAGAGCCACAGGAGCCTGTTCGCCACTAGCCAAGTCTAAGGGGAAGT
>SFAU01000021.1 GCA_007096045.1 Microcystis novacekii Mn_MB_F_20050700_S1
ATCGGAATTGACTTAGGAATTAGTAGCCTCGTGATTACCAGCGATGGTGATAAAGTATCTAATCCCAAGCATTTTAAAAAGCATTATCAGAGACTGCGAAGGGCATCGGAAAAATCTTTTAGCAGAAAAGACCATTTACATAAGCTAACTACTCAATTAGTTCGGGAAAACCAAACGATTGTGGTTGAGAATTTAGCCGTCAAGAATCTGGTCAAAAACCCGAAATTATCTCAGGCAATATCTGACGTTAGTTGGGGAGAAATAACTCGACAATTAGCCTATAAATGCCGTTGGTATGGGAGAAATTACCTCGAAATAGATAGATGGTTTCCCAGTTCTAAGCGGTGTAGTAATTGTGGGTATATTGCTGAGAAGATGCCGTTAAATATTCGAGAATGGGATTGTCCAGACTGTGGGACTCACCATGACCGAGATATTAACGCTAGTAAAAACATTTTGGCCGCAGGACTTGCGGTGTCAGTCCGGGTCGCGACCGTAAGACCAGAACAGAGTAAAACTGGGGCGGCAGGTGCGAAAAATCCTTCGGGAAAGAAGCAGAAACCCAAATCGTGAGGTTTGGGAATCACCGTCCGTTTACGGCGGTGAGGATGTCAAAGGCCGTTAAGTTCTGTAAACCCAATAGTAGTTTTTCTCTCGATGGGCTAGGATCAAAGGTTGTCCCTATCTTTGAGCGGAGGGGATCAAGCTTGTCATTGATTGACCATATCTCTACAGTAGATGATCTATTTTGTGAGGCTGGGGGGCTAACCTATGGTTTTGAGAAAGCTGGACTAATCGTTAAAGCGGGTTATGACAACCGATAGTTGCTCCGACTACCGTAGCGAGAAAAAAACTCGCACCGATGATAATCCTTTTCAGTGAACTTTGCATCCATTTCCGTATTCCCTTGAGACTTGACATTGAGGACAAAAATGAGCCGAGCGCCCACTTAATTTAATTCTGGCAATAGTTGCACCGCAAAGACGACAATTTTCGCCAGTACGACCATAAACCCAGGCCATCGAGCCATAATTGCCATTAACTCCCGTAACGTGGAGAAAATCGCTAAAACTGGTTCCGCCTTCAGCGATCGCTGTTTCCAGTACAGAAATAATGTTTTTTGTCAATAAGTCTATTTGCTCAATTTTTAAGAGATTGGCGGCAGTTTGGGGATGGATACCACTTTTAAAAAGAACTTCATCCGCGTAGATATTGCCAATTCCCGCGACTACATTTTGATCGAGGAGAAAAGTTTTAATCGGACGACGACTTTTTTGACAGTGACTATAGAGGTAATCGGAGGTAAAATTGCGATCGAAGGGTTCTAGTCCCAGTTTTTTGAGACCGGTAATCACAGTTTCTGGGGTTTTATCGGCAGCAATCCACCAAATTTTCCCGAAAGTGCGGGTATCGACAAAGCGCAATTCTTGCTGATTGGCAAAAAAGAAGCGTAAGCGCGTATGAATCGGGAGGGGAGTGGTATCTTTTACCCAGAGCAATTGTCCGGTCATACGCAGATGAACCCCGATACTGCTACCATTATCTAAATTGGCGAGGAGATATTTGCCTCGGCGCTGCCAATTGGTAATTGTAGTCTGAGCAATTCCTTGCAGAAAAGTTGCCTCGCAATTAGGATAGGCTAGGGTACGCTGTAATAATACTTCCCCACCGATAATTTTTTTGCCCTGGGTGACTTGATTTAACCCGCGACGCACCGTTTCTACTTCTGGCAATTCTGGCATATAAGTGATTGAACAAAATTAAGTTCTGGGTTAGGGTAGGCAAAAGGCAAAAGATAGATAAACAGAACTTTTGATCGGGAAACGACACTAAATTAACGTCGATTCTACTTTAACTTTAACATTTCGATAGTATCAATTATTTCCCGTTCAAAACTGACTTGAGCGCGATTAGTTTTACCACCAATATAAAAGCGATCACCCGATTGTAAAGCCCAAATTTGGGAATGGGAAAAGTAACTCATTACCACTCCCATCATCAATAAAGCAAAACCTAAATAGACGATAGGGACTCCCGGATCTGCCTTAATTTGTAAACCTGTGCTGCCTACTAATTCGACTATTTTTAGATTAACTCCATTGATAGGAATCGTCATTCCTTCTCGTACAGCAGAGGTTAAATCTCCCTGAGCATCATAGACAATTACCGTACCTTGTAAATCTCTGGTTAAAAGGGAAACTCCCTCACTAAGATCGGTTTTAGTCGGAATCCAAGTTCCCCAGATTTGTCCATTACCTTTGGTGTCTAAACTAGCCATCGGTAGCTGTAGGATCGGACTATTATTTACCTGTACTTTTACCCCGGCAATCCCCCAACTGGTTTGATAAAAAGTCACCCCTTTATGGTGCAAAGGTTGATTAACTTGAATAGTTTTGCGATCGATCTCCTGTGCTTGATTATCGATCACCGACAAATCAGAATAGAATTGTTCTACGTCACCTTTAGGACTATAATCAATCCAAAAACGATTAACTTTAATCCCCCAATCCTTAGGGAGAGAATTTTTAGATAAGGGTCCAGCTTCAATAATATTTTTAACCTGAAAACTATCGCCACTAGCTACCATTTCTTGAGCGAAAAACCCCGTTAACGCTCCCCAGATCGCTCCTGCTAAAATAATTAACATGGCTGCATGAACGATAATCGGACCGATTTTACCAATCAGACCTTTACGAGCGTAAAGACTGTTATTTTCTCGAAAAACTTTGTAGCCTTTTTTTTCTAATAAGGGGGTTAAAGATTCTAGGGAACCAGTTGCTAATTCGGCACTTAAAGCTAGTTTTTGAAATTGGCGAGATTGTTGATAAAATTGCCAGTTTCTTGCCGCCTTTAAAGCGGGTAATTGTCGTCGGAAGGTGCAAGCGGTTAAACTGGAACCAAAGAGAATTAATAATGATAGATACCACCAAGTGCTATAAACATGATTTAATCCCAATAGTAATAAAACTTTCCAAGTCAGAAAACCAAATAAAGCGGGTTTTTCAGGATAATTAGCTTGGTAGAAAGATAGGGATTGTCCCTGTTCGATTACCGTCCCAGAAATGCTAAAAATAGCGATTAAAAGTAAAAGAATAATTGCCAATCGCAGATCGGCAATAGTCTGGATAAATTTCCGTCCCCATCGGAGCGGTGTATTATTTAAATTTGAAGAAGTTTCCGATATAGTCATAAGACCTCTTGTAAAGATCAAAAATTGTTGTTAGGGTTAGGAGTGAGTAGTCAGGAGAGTTAAGAATGAACAGTAATCAATTAGGCTGCATCTCACATTTGCAGAAACACCGACAACCGGCAATTATCAGTGATTCTTAAATTATCACAGATATATCAGCAGCTGTCTGTAAGCATCCCACCGAAAAGCCAATGCGCTCCGGGGTTTGGGGGCGGCGCCACGCCCCCAACGGGTAGGGTTGATTCATGAATCAACCCTACTATGAATCAACCCTACTATGAATCAACCCTACTATGAATCAACCCTACTAAACCGGAAGTAATGATCAATTTTAGAAGATAGTTTACCTTTAAAAAAAAATCCCAACTCAGCAGATTTACAAAAATGAGCAGTTTTTAAACCCTCAAAAATTAATTATGCAAGAGGTTCTATAGTTAAAAGTTTTGCAATTCTAGCCAATTATCTAACATAACTCTCCACCATCACAGCAGACGGGATAATAAAGAAAAAACTCCAAAACCGATTAATAAAACCCCACTGACGGGATTAATCCACCCGGACCATTGACGCAGGGAAAGAAAGCTTTTCAGCGAGGCAGTGAAAGAACCGACGATAATTAGGGGTAAAACATAGCCGGCAGTGTAGGATAACAATAATCCCCCTCCTAAGCTTAAATCTCCCGTATTTGCCACCCATGCCAATAACGTTGCCAGAACAGGTGTACTGCAAGGAGAGGCGATTAAACCAAATGTTAAACCGAGAAGATAGGACCGCAAAATCGGGGGAAAATCGCTGGTAATCCAATCGGTAGCGCCAAGGGAGGGGAAGCGCAGGGGTAATAATTCCAAGAGGTTTAACCCCATGAAAATAGCGATCGCACTGACGATAATTGGTAAACCGATCCCCACCTGTCCATAGACTTTCCCTAAAGTAGCGGCAATTAGTCCCAATCCCGCTAAGGTGGTGGCTAATCCTAGGGAAAACCATGTGGACTGCCAAAAAGCCGCTAAACGGCCTTTATTTTCGTAACCCCCGATATAAGCGACGGTAATCGGCAACATCGACAGCATACAGGGGGTAAGACTGGTGAGTAAACCGGCTAGAAAAATCACAGCAATACTGACAAAACTAAGGTGAGTTAGTTGGGAAGTTACTAAGCGATCGGCGTATTGCTCAAGGTGATAGAGTTGAGTCTGTAATTGGTCTAACATATCGGGGAATTTTTCAGGCTAAATTTGGCTCATTTCTAGGATATTACCATCGGGATCACTGACAAATAATGCCTTTCTACCCGAGGCACTCATTTGAATTGTATAACCTTGACTTTCTAGATAGTTACCCATGGCTGTCACGTCATCAATAGCGAAGGCAATATGAGGATTGCGTCCCCATTTTTCGGGATTGGGACGGTAGTTTTGGTAATTGCTATCGACAATTAAATGAATTTGATAATCTCCCACTTGATACCAAACCCCATCGTATTGCAAAGGACGCTCGATTCTAGTCAATCCTAGAACATTTTCGTAAAAGTTAACGGCTTTTTCTAGCTCGGTGACTAAAATCGCCGTGTGTAAGGATTTTGTGATGTTCATAGTTAATATCTGACTCGCGGATCGAGCCAACTATAGGTTAAATCGGCAATTAAGTTAAAGATAACAATTAAAATCCCATAGATAAAGGTAATCGCCATCACTACGGGGGTATCACTGCGATAAATAGAATCGATTAATAAAGCACCGATACCCGGCACACGAAACACTTGTTCTGTGACTAAAGCTCCGGTAAAAATTGAGGGAATATCGAGAGCAATCAGGGTGACAACGGGGATTAAAGCGTTACGAACTATATGCTTAGTTAGGACAGAAAAATTAGTTAGTCCCTTAGCTAAGGCAGTTTTAACGTACTCTTGGTGAATTTCTTCGGTTACAGAAGAGCGCACGAAACGCATCAACATCGCTCCTTGATATAAGCTTAATACAGTTACGGGCATAATTGACTGTTTCACCTGCTCGATCAAACTATTAAAATCGCTAATTTCTAGGGTACTGTTATAAAAAGATGGTAGCCAGTTTAACTGCACACTAAAGATAATAATTAATAATAATCCCGTCACAAAGGTGGGTAAAGAAAAACCAAGCAGGGAAAAAGTAGAGATGATTTTGTCTAACCAAGAATAGCGCTTAACTGCTGAAATTATGCCCAACGGAAAAGCGATTAAAACCCCGAAAATATAGGCAATACCGACAATCCAGAGAGTTGTGGGTAAACGCTGCCAAATTAGCGTAAAAACTGGGCTGCGACTGGTGAAAGAATAGCCCATATCTCCTTGAAGAAATGCTAACAACCACTTGACATAACGCACAGGAAGGGGTTGATCTAATCCGAGACTTTTGCGAATATTTTCTCGCACCGCTTCCGTAATAGCAGGATTAGCGGCAAATTCTCCCATCGGATCCCCCGGCGCTAGGGCTAAAATGCCAAAAACCACCATACTAATAGCTAAAAGAGTGGGAATCGAAAATAATAATCTTTTCAGAAAATATTTCAGCATTTATTGACTACGCTTCCAGTCTTTGATGTTCCAAGTATTTCTATCCCAGGGAGTTAATTCAAACCCCGACAAACTATTGCTAATTGCCACCACATCGGCACGATGAACCAGGGGAATAATCACAAAATCATTAATTAACATATCATTCATTTTAATCGCTATTTCTCGCCGTTTTTCTGGGTTTAATTCTTGACTAAAAGCTTGCCATAATTTATCGTATTCAGGATTACAATAACGAGCATAATTATCCCCGGCCCAACCATCAGCTTTTTGGGGAATTTCGCTACAGGTAAAGGTTTTAAAATAGGCTTTTGGATCGGGACTATTATTACCTGTAGTGTACATTTGTAGGTCAGCATAAAACTTTTCTACCGTGTCATCGTTCGCAGGATCGCTAGAAAAGAAAATACTGGCATCAACAGTTTTTAATTCTACTCCTACCCCGATCGCTTGTAAACTTTGTTTGATAATTTCTTGGGTTTTCTGACGGAGAGGATTGACAGTGGTTTGAAAAACTAATTTCATTTCTACCCCATTTTTATCCCTAGTGCCATCACTATTACTATCTTTCCAACCCGCATCATCTAGTAATTTCTTAGCCTTTTCTAGATTAAACTCATAGCGAGTATTGGGAGAATTATATTCTGATGGCATCACAATAAAATTGGGAGTTGCTTTCCCAGTAATACCATAAAGTTGCGTGGCAATAGTATCTCTATCAACGGCTAAAGATAAAGCTTCTCTTACTTTCACATCACTCAAAAAAGGATGGGAAAACTTAATACTAGACCTCTCACCTTCAGGAGTAGCTTGATTAGGATCACTCAGATTAAATAAAATTCTTTCAATCAAAGAACCGAAACTAGATATTAACTGACCCCGACCCGCTTTTTCTAAATCACTTAAAACCTTGGCCTCTACTTGCAAATTATAGGCATAATCCGCCTCCTGTGTCTGTAAAACCGCTCGTGCCGCAGAAGTGGCATCACCTCCTCCTTTTAATTCTATTCTTTGAAAACCTAATTTATCCGCTGCTCGAAAGAAAGAATTTGGTTCATAAACCGCCGTATCTCCTGGTTTAAATTCTACCACTTTATAGGGGCCAGTTCCCACTGGTAATAAATTAGCGGGGGCCTGGCGTGCTGTTTCATTGCTATACTTTTCATAGAGATGAGCGGGTAAAATCATCCCTTCTGTTCCCACAAAAACTAATGACCAAGCGGGATTAACTTGCTTAAAAGTTACTTTAACCGTATGGGGATTGATCGCTTCCACACTTTTAACTATTTCATAATTGCCAGCGCTAGTAGAACCAGTTTTCGGATTGGTAATAAAATTATAGGTAGCGATGACATCTTTGGCAGTAAAAGGAGTACCATCTGACCATTTAATATCTTTTTTTAGCTTCCATGTCACCGATTTACCATCCCGGGCAACTCCCCCATTTTCAATAGTAGGAATTTCCGCCGCTAAAAAAGGAACTAATTCCCCTTTTTCATTAAAACTAGCCAAAGGTTCTAAGGTAATGCGACTCGCTTCTGAGTCTTTAAATCCCGTGGAGAGATGGGGATTTAAAATCGTCGGCGCTTGCCAATATAAAAGTTTTAAAGTTTCTGTGTTACTATTGGTCGTTGCCGGGGGATTATTAGCTGTTTGTTGACGACAAGCACTAAAAAGCAGCGTACAACTAAGGGATAAAATTAACAGGGTCAAGAAAAGCGATCGCTTAAACATTTTTAACGACAATCAATAGTTCAACAGGGTGACTTAGGTGATTCCCTAACCCACTAATAACAAGTTATCAGACATTGAGTCTTGATCTCGATCGATTAATTGATTATTTGTCCTCATCCATCCCTAGTCAAGTTATCGAGAAAAATAATTAAATCCCGTCAAATTCCCCTAAAACTTTCACCTCTGGTTCTAACCAGAGGGACCAGCGATCGAACACTTGTTCCTGTATATGACGAATTAAACGCAGAATATCCGAGGCCTTTGCTGAACCAATATTCAGGATAAAATTAGCGTGTAGTTGTGATACTTGCGCCCCACCAATTTGATAACCTTTTAATCCCATTTCCTCAATTAAAGCCCCGGCATATTGCAGTTTAGGATTGCGGAAAACACTGCCACAACTAGGAAAATCGTATGGTTGGGTACTTTTGCGATGGCGTAAATTATGGGTAGTAATTGCCATTATTTCCTCGCAATTATCGGTAGCTTCTAACTGAAATGTCGCTTCAATAACTAAACGTTGCTCCCCTTGCAGAGAAGAACTGCGATAACTATAATTTAAATCTTCTTTGCTTAAAGTTTCTAACTGACCATCGGCATTCAATACCAGCGCCCGCACTAATCGATCCGCCACACAGGAGGTATGCGCCCCCGCATTCATCACCACAGCACCCCCCACCGTACCGGGGATACCCACCGCCCATTCTAAGCCCCTCCAGCCCCTTTTTGCCGCTCTCCAAGCTATTTTTGGCAGGGGTTCCCCCGCTGCTGCTGTAATCGTAGCAGTTTCGGTATCAAAATAACTAGATCGCAGATGGCGAGTATTGAGGACAAGTCCGGGTAAACCTCGATCGCTGATTAGTAAATTTGAACCAGCACCCAAAACAGTTAAGGGTAAATTTTGCGATCGCCACCAAGCGAACACTTCTCTTAATTCCTCTAGATTAACAGGTTCGGCATACCATTGCGCTCTTCCCCCCACCCGGTAGGAAGTGAAATCAGCTAGAGAAACAGAGGATTTAATCATAGGGTTTTAGGGGTTGGAAATTATAAATTATGAATTATAAATTATGAATTGGGGGTTGGGGAGCAGGGTTTTAGGGGTTGGAAATTATAAATTATGAATTATAAATTATGAATTGGGGATATGAGGAGCAGAACGTAGGTTGGGTTGAAGCATGAAACCCAACGATCATCTTACGCTGCCGCTAACCCATCCTACAAATAATTGTGCCTCCCTACTTATTTAATACTGCTCACTTAAAAACTCAAATCTGATAACTGATAACTGATAACTGATAACTGATAACTGAATCTACACTCTAACCGCTAATTGTTCGCGGTAATGAGAGAGCATTTCGGGGATAACTTGATTGAGATTGCCAGCGCCGAGGAACAAAGCTAGATCGCCGGGTTGGAGAATTTCTAGCAGGAATTGACCTAAAGAACTCAATTCGGGGTGATAGTAGGCGTTTTTATGGTGTTTTCTCACCTGTTCAGCCACTTGCTGCCCAGTGACGTGATTGATATTCACTTCCCCGGCACTATAAATATCCGTTAAGACTACCACATCGGCGGAACTGAAAGCGGAGCCAAACTCCTCTAAAAAGGTAGTGGTGCGACTGTAGCGATGGGGTTGGAAAATAGCGATCGAACGTTGGTACTGTTTGCCTTCTACCTTTAATTTTGCCGCTGCTAACGTGGCTAACAATTCGCTAGGATGGTGGGCATAATCATCGATAAAAGTGATCCCGTTTGCCTCTCCCTTGTGTTCAAAACGGCGTTTTGCCCCGGCAAAAGTAGCGATCGCATCGGCAATAACAGCAAATTCTAAACCGAGATAACGTCCGATGGCAACCACTGCCAAAGCATTACTAATATTATGTTGCCCTGGGATTTTCACTTCCATTTGTCCCAGATAACTGCCTTTTTCCCAGACGGAAGCTTTCATCATTCCCTGTTCATAGATAATCTCGCTGACGGTGTAATCCGCACCTTTTTCGGGATCGAGACTATAACTAATCGTCGGACGGAAATGCTCGGCGATCGTGTCACAATCTAAACAAGCGACTAAAATCTGGCACTGATGGGCAAATTCATGGAAAGTATCGATAACTTCGCTTAAATTCTGGTAATGATCGGGGTGATCTAGCTCAATATTAGTGATTACGCCGATTTTCGGGGCGTGCTTGGTTAGGGAACCATCGGACTCATCGGCCTCTGCCACTAAAAAACGACCTTGACCAAGACGAGCGTTACCTTCCCAAGCGTCCACCTCACCACCGACAATGATTGTGGGGTCTAATCCCGCTTCCAGGAGAACGTAACCGATTAAGCTGCTAGTGGTGGTTTTTCCGTGGGTTCCAGCGACGGCGATACTGTCGTAATCAGCGATTAAAGCCGCTAAAACGTCGCTACGGTGAAAAATTGGGTATCCTAAGTCTCTGGCCGCTTGATATTCCTTGTTATGGTCATTAATCGCCGTGGAGCAGATTACTTGCGGAACTGTTTGGCTACTGTTTTGAGAGACCGGAGAATGAAATAAAGCTAAATTATTTGCCTCTTGACGGTGGAAAATGTGCGCTCCCGCTCCCTGTAGCCGTTGGGTGATATGAGTAGGACGTAAATCGGAGCCAGACACGGGTAAATTGCGCTTGGCTAAGATATAAGCAAGGGCTGACATCCCAATACCGCCAATACCGATGAAATGGAAAGGTTGGCCGTTAAAATTAACTTTTTTCACTGTTTTTACTCCTCAAACCCACGATTATATAAGTTTTAAACTCGATCGGTAGTAAAGTCAACCTCATGATAGGGGCATTTGAGCAGAATTCCCAAGTGTTGCCCAGTCACCTGGCAAAATCCTTGACGCAGAATTAAATTTTTTTCTCCCAATTCCTTTTTTTTGGGGTGTGGGGTGTGGGAAGTGGGGTGTGGGAAGTGGGGTGTGGGTGTGGGGTGTAGGGTGTAGGGTGTGGGGTGTGGGAAGAGTAAATAAAAATAATCTCCTGTCTCCTGTCTCCCGTCTCGGAGTCTCCTGAATGGTGAGCTAATAAATTATTTTCGATCGGGATCGTAAAGTTCAACCTTTAAGGTATGATTGGGAACATTAATTATTTTTTTATGTATTGCACTAAAACGTAGAGGGCAAGCAGCAGTGATTAGAGTAGCGATCAATGGTTTCGGACGGATTGGACGTAATTTCCTAAGATGTTGGTTAGGACGGACTGATAGTGGCTTAGAGGTAGTGGGGATCAATGATACATCCGATCCCCGGAGTAACGCTCACCTGCTCAAATATGACTCGATGTTAGGCAAACTTAACGCTAATATCGATGCCGATGATAATTCTTTAATTGTTAACGGTAAAACCATTAAATGTTATTCCGATCGCAATCCCCTCAATCTGCCCTGGGCAGAATGGGGTGTAGATTTAGTGATCGAAGCTACCGGTGTTTTCGTCGATGAAGAGGGCGCTTCTAAGCATATTGTCGCAGGAGCTAAAAAAGTCCTCATTACCGCACCGGGTAAAGGTTCGGGAGTGGGAACCTATGTCGTTGGTGTCAACGCTCACGAATACGAACACGATAAATACAACGTCATCAGTAATGCCAGTTGTACCACCAACTGTCTTGCTCCTGTCGTCAAAGTGATTCACGAAAACTTCGGCATCATCAAAGGGACGATGACCACCACCCACAGTTACACTGGTGATCAACGCATTCTCGATGCTAGTCACCGGGATCTGCGTCGCGCCCGCGCCGCCGCCGTTAACATTGTTCCCACCTCCACTGGCGCAGCCAAGGCTGTAGCCTTAGTTATCCCCGAAATGAAAGGGAAACTTAACGGTATCGCCCTGCGTGTACCCACTCCTAACGTTTCTGTGGTGGATTTAGTCGCGCAAGTGGAAAAAAGCACGATTGCGGAACAGGTAAACGAAGTCCTCAAAGAAGCTTCGGAAAATTCCTTGAAAGGAATTCTCGAATATAATGATTTACCCCTCGTTTCCTCTGATTATCGCGGTGTTGATGCCTCCTCGATCATTGATGCTAGTCTCACCATGGTGATGGGTGGCGATATGGTGAAAGTTATCGCTTGGTACGATAACGAATGGGGTTACTCCCAACGGGTGGTTGATCTCGCTGAAGTCGTCGCCAGCAAGTGGAAAGGCTAAATCAGTTATCAGTAAACAGTAATCAGTGAACAGTGGGCGTTAATTAGGAGTCAGGAGTGGCTAGTGATAACTGTTAACTGATAAGTGATAAATTCTCACTGAAAAAGCGCCGATAGATTCCCTCTGTCACCAATTGAGCGGTGATTAGGTTAGCTAGGGCAATCATAAACAGGATCAGTATCTGGTAGGAAGCGGCGTTTAAAGGTTCACTTCCTGCCAATACCTGTCCGGTGAACATTCCGGGTAAACTGACTAAACCCACCACCATCATCTGATTGAGGGTGGGTATTAAACTAGCTCGAATCGCTTCTTTTTGATAAGATGCGATCGCTTGTTGAGGGGTTGCCCCCAAACAAAGATGGGTTTCGATTTCCAAACGGTGACTTTTAATCGCACTGCTTAATCTTTCCCCGGCTAAAGAGGCACTATTCATGGCATTGCCTAACACCATCCCCGTCAAGGGAATCAAGTATTGGGGTGAGTACCATTGTTCTGGTTGAATAATTAAAGCGATCGCATAACCTAAAGTTAGACAGCTACTAATCAACAGAGAGCCGAAAACTAGGGGTAATAAGCCTTTATCTCGGCTATCAATGCGATTTTTAGCAACAATAGTCGCAATAGTCATCATTACTGCCAAAATCCCCAGCACGGCTAGAGGATTATCCAGGGAAAAAATAACGGCGATAACATAGCCTACCACTAATAATTGCAGGATCGATCGACCAGTCGCCAATAATAATTGTCCCTCTAGGGCTAAATTTGACCAACGGGAGAGGATTAAACAAATACCCATCATCCCCACAGCCCAACCCAAATCCACCAGATTTAGTTCTACTAATCCATCCATAAAAATAAAAGAAACAAATTAAAAGGATACTTCATCTATAAATAGCAAGTTTATAATTATTTTTGACTAATTATTCCTTCTTTTCCCCAACAAATCCCGATTAGTCTCTAATTTGAGTGAAAGCGCGTGAGTACAATTCCCCCCGTCGATTTATCCCGTCAATACCAAGTCATCAGCGAAGAAGCTAACCATGCCGTTTTAGAAATCCTCCGTTCTGGGCGCTATATTGGCGGTGAAACTGTGAGCGAATTAGAACGACAATTTGCCCTCTATCACGGTGTTAGCGATTGTGTTGCCTGTAATTCGGGAACCGATGCCCTTTATCTGGCACTGCGCTCCCTCGGTATTCAAGCGGGGGATGAAGTAATTACTTCCACTTTTTCGTTTATTGCCACCGCCGAAGCGATTAATTTAGTCGGGGCAGTGCCGGTTTTTGTCGATATCGATATTAATACTTTTAACCTCGATGTGGCACTGTTGGAAAAAGCGCTTACTCCCCAGACTAAAGCGATTATCCCAGTACACCTTTTTGGGCAATCTGTCAATATGTCTGAGGTAGTAAATTTCGCTCGTTCCCATAATTTATTTGTAATCGAGGATTGCGCTCAGGCAACGGGAGCAGAATGGCATGGGCAGAAAGTGGGGAGTATCGGCGATATTGGCTGTTTTAGCTTCTTTCCTACCAAAAATTTAGGCGGTTGTGGCGATGGTGGCGCAATTACCACTAATAACCCCGAGTTAGCGGCACAAATTCGCATGATTAAAGAACACGGCAGCAAGGTGCGTTATCTCCACGAGGTAATCGGTGTCAATAGCCGCTTAGATGCCATTCAAGCGGTTATTTTACAAATTAAGCTAAAATATCTCGATTTTTGGAATAATCAACGGATCGAGATTGCCCAACGTTATCGAGAATTACTGCAACCTTTGCCTAATATCACTTTACCTGCCGCTTTAGCCGGGGGTAAGCACGTTTGGAATCAGTACACAATCCTAACGGAAAATCGTGACCAAATTCGGGCAGCTTTGCAGGAAAAAGATGTCCTATCCATGGTTTATTATCCGATTCCCCTACATTTACAGCCGGTTTATCAGTATTTAGGCTATAAAAAAGGCGATTTACCCATGGCTGAATTGGCCAGTGAAAAAGTGTTATCTTTGCCTATGTTTCCCGATTTAAGCTGCGAGGAACAACAACAGGTAGCCTATGCGCTGAAAGATTGTTTGCATAGTTTGTGAGTTATCAGTGGGAATTAGGAATTATGAATTATGAATTAAGTAGGTAGGTGTTAAAAATTGTCAGATTCCCCCCTTATCAAGGGGGGACAATTTGGGTGCATCTCAATTGATGGTATAGTAGTCGTTACTACCGTGTGATGGTAATAGTTACTACTGTCGTACCGTCTGGTTTCGTTTCTGTTTTGACTTCGACTTTATCTTTATCTTTTCCTTTTCCGCCCATGATATTTCGGTAATCGTATTCTGTAATATCTTGAACTTGATCCAATTCTGAATTGACAAGAACCAAATCAGTAATTTGAAGTTGGGACATTGGAATTATCCTCCTAATTAAGGAAAAAGTAGGTGTACTGAGATTGGGTTTACCTCACTCATCTGTTCCTAGATTAATCTCTCTCCCAGCAGATGACAACCCCCTGGAAGGATGATTTTTGAACATAATTCTAGTATTTTATGTTCAATTTTCAAGGACAGTCCCCAACGAGAAAATAAGGGTTTCCGGTTATTTCGCCAGCAACTTTGAGATGAAACCTGAGTTTTGCCCCCTAAATCCTGAACATAAATCAACTATTTATGTGTTTCCATTCAATTAATTTCTAAGCGCGAGTAGAGAGTGTCGATAAGGTTACTTATCCTCGTATTAGCTATAATGTGTACCAATAACTTCCACGACTTCTTTAGCTATGTCGTCGATCCGGAATGGCTGCGTAGTAACGACGAAGAAGCGCGGGCCTTGCGTGAGACCCAGGCCGGCAAACCTAACAAAGCATGGCGGGTGCTGCACCGGGTTACTTATGTGGAACGTCCGGCCTTGATGGGTTTTGGTCGCGATTTGCGTAAATTGCGGGCGACGGCTGCCGTCAGTGAAAACCAAGCACTGTTGGATAAGATTACTAAATTGGAGGAGGAAAACCAAAAACTTGAGGAGAAACTGAATACTATCATCAGTTTGTTGAAAGGGCAGAAATAATTAGTAATTAGGGTCTGCTGAATAAATCTAAAAACCTTGTTGGGTAAGACTTTTAGACTTTTTGTCAATCAAAAAGTACCAGGCATGGGAGTGATCAGGAGTAAAATTCAGGTACTTTTTCCCTGAAAATTAGGTAGTTGACCACCTGAAAATCGGTAAAACCCATCCCCCATCCCCCATCCCCCAACCCCCAACCCCCAACCCCCACCGAAAAACTTTTTCAGCAAACCCTAATTAAGCGATTAAATCGATTAACTTTTGTTTTAAAGTTTCCAATCCTAGGCGACGAATAGCCGAGATAAAAACAGCTTGGGGATATTTTTCCTTAGCTATTTCCAAATCGTCGCTTTTTACCTGATCCAACTTATTAAACACCATTAACATCGGACCGGTTTGAATCGGCATCTCCGAGAGGATTTTTAACACCGAGGCAATCTGACTTTCCCAAGCTGGATGGGAGAGATCCACCAGATGGAGTAATGCTTCTGCTTCCGTTACTTCCTCTAAAGTTGCCCGAAAAGCATCCACCAGCGAGGGGGGTAATTCATGGATAAAACCCACCGTATCGGTTAGTAACAGGGTGTGAGACCCTTGGGTGAGGGGATCGGTAATAGTTAAGCGTCGGGTGGTGGGATCGAGGGTAGCAAATAGTTGATCGGCGGTATAAACTTCGGCAGCGGTGAGCGCATTAATTAAAGTAGATTTTCCCGCATTGGTGTAACCGACGATCGCCACACTGGCTACATCTTGTTTTTGCCGTTGTTTGCGTAAACGGGAACGATGAGCTTGCAGTTGGTCCACCTCATCCTGGAGACGGGATAAACGACGTTGAATAGTTCGACGTTCTGTTTCTAATTTTGTCTCCCCCGGTCCGCGAGTGCCAATTCCTCCCCCTAATCTCGACATGGCTAATCCGCGCCCGGTGAGACGGGGTAAAGTGTATTCTAATTGGGCTAATTCGACCTGTAGTTTACCCGCTTGCGATTGGGCCCGTTGGGCGAAAATATCCAAGATCACCTCGGTGCGATCGACCACTCTCACCCCGATTTGGTTCTCTAGATTGCGAATTTGGGCGGGAGAAAGGTCGCGATTGAATACAACTAAATTAGCCCCCGAAGTTTGCACCTGTAGGGCGATTTCTGCCACTTTTCCCGAACCGATCACTGTTTGAGGATGGAGATGATCCCGTTTTTGTCGGGTGACTTGCAAAACTTTACCCCCGGCGGTATCAACTAAACGCTCTAATTCGCTTAAACCGTCCTCGAACTGGCGATCGCTCATATTGTCGGTCATCAAACCAACCAATAGCACCCGATCTTCGGCTGTATCAACGGTTATAGCGGTAAATTCTCGCTGAAACTCCGCCTCTAGTCCTTCCACTAACTCTAAAAAGTCCTGTTTGCTTAAATCCTCTAGATTTAAGGGCGGGGAGACAGACCAGTATATATTACTATTGACATTTGCTTGACTTTGTGGTATGAGATGCGCCAGATAGACTTGCTCCACATAACCGGTCGCCCCACCACCGCGACGGATCATGCCTGTACCGGTTAATGTTAAGATCACCAGTGCGTCTAATCTTTGCAGAGCCATGGCCGTTAAACTGGATTCTTTTGGCGGTTCCTGCTTGAGTTCCGTGGCGATGCAACGAATTCCGCAAAGACGCTCGGAACCGTAGCGGGGTAGTTCCAAGAGAGAAAATTGGGTTTGTCGGGGGGTTCCCACTCCCACACGAATTACCTGGCCGCGACGGTTGATATAGGTGCAGAGGGGTTGATGAATATCGGTACTGATGGCCGCCAGTCTTTGGGCGAATTCTGGGGTGGTGAGAGTATCAATAGGCAAGCGTTCATGATACAGCCTTTGTAGCTGTTTCATCTGACTAGCTTTTAGTCCCTGGGTATTGCCGAAGATGGTATCGATAGGCTTTCCTCACAATTAGGATTTTATTTATTATTGTAGCGATTTTGACCATCGCTGCCCTTTTATCTGTCCTCTAGAAGCCAGCCCTAATTAGGGTAAAATTGGGCAGTATCAATGGTTATTTTAAATATTATGCTCGCTTCTACTCAGGAACTCCTCGAAACCGCTCGCAAAAATATCTATGCGATCGGAGCTTTTAATGTTTATAACCTAGAAGGGGTCAAAGCGGTGATTAGTGCCGCCGAGGATTGCCGTAGTCCCGCTATGTTGCAAATTCACCCCAGCGCTTTGCGTTATGGCAGTTCCACCCTCGTCGCTCTCTGTTTAGAGGCCGCTCGCTCGGCCAAGGTTCCTATCTCGGTCCATCTTGACCATAGCACTAAAGCCAGCGATATCTACGCGGCCCTCGAAGCCGGGATGACCTCAATTATGGCCGATGGCTCTCATCTTCCCTACCAAGATAATCTCGCTTTTACCAAAGAAATGACTCGTTTGGCTCACGAATACGGGGCTGTGGTGGAGGCAGAAATCGGCCGAATTAGCGGCACTGAGGACGGGTTAACTATTGCCGAAAAAGAGGCTAAAATGACAGATCCAGAGCAAGCAGTGCAATTTGTGCAAGCGACGGGAGTGGATTCTCTGGCCGTAACTATCGGTAATGTCCATGGCGAGTACAAAAGTCCGCCCCGTCTCGATTTCGATCGCCTGGCCCGGATTCGACAACTTCTGTCTATTCCCCTAGTTTTACCGAAATTTTGGGTTAAAGCCCCGTCCTTTTAGGACGGCTTTTTAAACTATAGCTTGTTAACTTAACTTTTATTGTGCTATACTAATTTTATCTAAGTATCCCCTGCGTAAAATGTTTGTCTTAGAGTTTAAAGTTAAAGCTAAAACTCAACAGTATCAAGCGATAGACGATGCTATTCGTACTGCTCAATTCATCCGTAACAAATGTGTCAGGTTATG
>SFAU01000210.1 GCA_007096045.1 Microcystis novacekii Mn_MB_F_20050700_S1
ATAATCGATTACTTTTTTTCTCAAGTCTAGGCTATCAGACATTTTTCTATATAGGTTGCTCGTTTCTCTTTATTTTACCTTATTTTTCCCTCGTCTCACACTTATTTGAAATGACTATAAAACAAGCCGAAGCAGCCCGCAGGCGGCGGGAAATTAGAACCGCTTGGGGGATTGCGGCGGGTTCGTTGGTAGCGGTGGTGGTTAGTGCGGGTTTGGGTTTAATAGCTTGGAAACAAACACAACAAGCGGAACTCAATCTGGCAAATGCTCGCGGGTTTTCTTCCTGGTCTTTGTTTGATAAAGGAAAAGAGTTAGATGCTTTCGTTGAAGCAATTAAGGCAGGAAAAACCTTGCAAAAGCAACAGAAATATGACAAGGAGGTGATGAATGCCTTACAGGAACTTCTCAACCGCAAAAGTGAACGCAATCGCTTAGAAGGGCATGATAGCTTTGTCAGTAGCGTTAATTTTAGTCCCGACGGCAAGACATTGGTGAGCGGTAGTGATGACAAGACTATCAAACTCTGGAATCTAGAAACAGGCGAACTAATCCGCACCCTCAAGGGGCATGATTTCTATGTCAATAGCGTTAATTTTAGTCCCGACGGCAAGACATTGGTGAGCGGTAGTGATGACAAGACTATCAAACTCTGGAATCTAGAAACAGGCCAAGAAATCCGTACCCTCCAGGGGCATGATAGCTTTGTCAGTAGCGTTAATTTTAGTCCCGACGGCAAGACATTGGTGAGCGGTAGTTGGGAGACTATCAAACTCTGGAATCTTGGGACAGACTGGGGTTTAAGTGATTTAATGGATCGTAGTTGCGATTGGGTGCGGGTTTATTTGCAGAATAATATTAATGTCAGGGAGGAGGATAGGGGTTTGTGTGATGGTATTGGTACAAAGAATTAGCCCACCAATTTAATAATAAAGTTGCTCTGTTACAGTCGATTGTTAATTTAGGTTTTTTTTCAGAGATAATCGCCACCAACAGAAACATAAATCGTAGGGTGCGTTAGCCAAAGCGTAACGCACCAATTTAATAATGAACTTGGTGCGTGGGGCGCGGATTATTAACTTGTTTTTTTGTCAGTCCAGTAGGGTGCGTTAGCCAAAGCGTAACGCACCAATTTAATAATGAACTTGGTGCGTGGGGCGGATTATTAACTTGTTTTTTTGTCAGTCCAGTAGGGTGCGTTAGCCAAAGCGTAACGCACCAATTTAATAATGAACTTGGTGCGTGGGGCGGATTATTAACTTGTTTTTTTGTCAGAGATTATCGCCGCAAACACGCACCCTACAAGCTCTAATAGCAAAGGCTTTAATGCTTTCGCCATCAGTGTCGGGATTACCGTCGGTGATACTGTAGGTCAAAGGGTCAGGCGTTAATTGTCCCGACGACTATACCGTTAGGACTGGTTAATAATGCTAAATTTATCATGATTAACCAGTAAAATACTTTTATTGCTTAAAGGGATTAATAATAGTGAATTTTTTATTAATAATTAAACCATCCTGCATATCTTCTGAATACAAAATATTTGCATCAGAAAATAAAGCGCAAGCAATCACCAAACTATCCCAAAATGATAGATGATATTGAGTTCTCAGATTAGATGCAGATTCAAAAATATCAAGATTAAATGAGATAACTTGATATTTTCTATAAAAGGAAACAATTAATTTAAACAGTTGTTTTTCATCAAGCTTATGCTTTTTAAGTAAATTACAAGAAACCTCATTAATTATTTGGGTACTGATAATGATGGACTTTTCTTTAATTAATTGTTTTGCCAATATTCTTTTACTTTCTTCTTTTTTATCAGTGGAAAAAGCATAAAGCCAAATATTAGAATCAACAAAACAACTATGATTTTTAAGTTCTGTCATAAATTTCTTCTCGTTTCATAAATTCTAAATTATCAACCTCTATAGGATTTTCCAACAGGTATTCAATCATATCAATTTCAGTTTCACCTTTATTGAGTTGATTTTGAGCTTTAAATGCGGCAATAAGTACCTGTATCTGCTGAATTTGTTCAGGCTTAAGTCCAGTTACATTAATACTTTTAATCATGGCTACCCTGGAATGATTTTTACTTTAATTATACTAATTACACCCTCTCACAATAATGCTCTTCCTTTTTTACATCTTTGACCAAAATTATCGGTATTTATGAAGATTTATTATAGCCTAGCCTTTGAATTATAACCAAGAGACGCAAACTCCGTCCCTTACGTCCCCAATTCATCGCCAATCAAAGTTTACCGCTTGGATAAGCTAAGACGCATTTAAACCGCTTATTCTTAGATTAGCCCACCCCCCCTTGCCCCCCCCGACGTCGGGGGGGTTGCCCCAACCCCCCTTGCCTCGTCTCAACAAGCAATTTAAATTACGAACAGCTTAACCGAGAAATAACCCGTTTAAAGTCATATCCCCCCGTAAGGAAAACTAGCCCGACTTTTTTAACAATTGTCGGCAAAATTTTGCTTGCTTTTTTCACGGCTTTTTGCAATAATATTTTTATAAGACTTTATGTATAATGGAGTAGTGGCACTCTAAAAAAGATAGACAGATTCCCATTATAAGAAAAGTATAACCGAAGCCGCCGCCCAAGTCAAGGGATCACTCCTTTTTTTTTTGAGAAGTTTTCAGAAAAAAAAATCAAAGAGGCAAAATTTTGCTTGCTTTTTTCACGGCTTTTTGCGATAATATTTTTATAAGACTTTATGTATAATGGAGTGGTGGCACTCTAAAAAAGATAGACAGATTCCCATTATAAGAAAAGTATAACCGAAGCCGCCGCCCAAGTCAAGGGATCACTCCTTTTTTTTTGAGAAGTTTTCAGAAAAAAAATCAAAGAGGCAGCCGGAGATATTCGGTTTTTCTTCACTTTTTGGGCGAAAAAACCCTTTGAGGATGCCTATAATAGGAGAGAGAAAGGGTTAAAAACTAAGAAAAAATGGCGGAGAGAGTCCAGAAAATCCTTGCCCAGTGGGGGATTGCCTCCCGAAGAAGGGCGGAGGAGATGATTGTGGCCGGACGAGTGAGACGGAATGGCAAAATCGTGCAGTTAGGAGAAAAAGCCGACCCCGAAAAAGATCACCTAGAGATAGACGGAAAAAAAATTGAACCGGCCAATCGTCCCCAAAGATTGTATATACTAATCAACAAACCCATTGGTGTGGTTTCTACCTGTAAGGATCCGCAAAACCGGCCGACGGTGATTGACCTTTTGCCCGACTCCCTCGCTGGCGAGACGGGGTTACATCCCGTAGGAAGGTTGGACATTAACACCACTGGGGCTTTACTTCTCACCAACGACGGTCAACTCACCCTCACCCTCACCCATCCCCGTTATCATTTGCCCAAAACCTATCGGGTTTGGCTAGATGGTGCGATTGATAGACTTGCTCTCCAGCGTTGGCGAGAAGGTATCCTCTTAGAGGGAAAAAAGACCTTACCCGCACAGGTTGAGATACTCAAGCAAACCGACCAAAAAACCCTATTAGAAGTTATTTTAGTGGAGGGAAGAAATCGGCAGATTCGCTGTGTAGCTGAAGAATTAGGTTATCACGTCCTGAAACTTCATCGCAGTGCCATCGGTCGTATTCAACTAAACTCTGGTAATAATCCCCCCCTACCCTTGGGTGATTACCGTTTTTTAACCCTTGATGAACTGAAATATTTAACAAGCCAGATTAACTAAGCTGAAAGTCAGCCCCTAATAGCGATATGTTTCGCCTTCTCCAATCACAACTTGATCCCCAGCATAAACAGCGCACCAAATTACTGGAAATCGGCGTTTATTTGCAAAAAAATCGCCTAGAACAGTCCCTTTCTCTCGAAGAAATTGCCCAGAAAACCCTGATCCCGCGCCATCGCCTAGAAGCCTTGGAAGCGGGGGATTTGGAGTCATTGCCTGAACCGATTTATATTCGTTGGTTAATCAAACAATTTGCCGATAGTCTGTCCTTGGATGGTGAGACGATTAGCCGGCGTTTTCCGACCAAGGTAAATAACTTTTTTAAGGGAATAAAACCGTCTTTATCGCTGCCGAGTCTTCAAATTCGCCCGATTCATCTCTATTTTCTCTATTTAATCTTAGTTATTGGTTCCGTACAAACCCTATCCCACGTCCTGCAAAAATCGGTACTGCAATCGAATCGCTTACCGCCGCCTTCCTTGCCACAACAGCAAATTGTCCAACCGAAAAGCAATCCCCTTCAACCGGTAGCCAACAAAACCAGCAATAATCAGCAGCTGGTGGTGGAGGTAAAACTCGAAGATGACTGCTGGCTGCGGGTGGTGGTGGATGGCAAGACGGAATTTGAGGGTGTACTGCCCCAGGGAAGCCATCGCACTTGGCAAGCAAACCGGGAATTAACCGTGAGGGCGGGTAATGCCGGCGGGGTTTACGTTGCTGTTAATAATGCCAATGCTAAACAACTGGGGCAACCGGGCAAAGTCGAGGAAGTCACCTACAGGGCAAATTGAGCTAATTTATGCAAAAGGTTTTTTCACCCCTCGATCGCCTTCAGGGAGGGTTAATCGGGGCATATATTGGGGAATCCTTGCATAATCAACCCCTAATACCAGCCTTTAACTATGAGGCTATACCAAGGACGACCCTGCTTTTGCAAGCTCTGCAATCTAAGGAAGATTTGCCCATTGCGATCGCAGCTAGGCAGCAGTCGGAATCGGCGTTATTATTTGTGCTGTTGCCAGAGATTTTAACCTGGCCTGACCATCGGGAACGTTGGCAAGCTAGATTAAATTTTTGGCTGAAAAAGGGCTTAATTTCCGAGTTAACCCAACAAGAAGCGATAATTTGGGGAGAGGTAGTAGGTCTGTTATTAGAGGGGAAAAAGCCTTTAAATCAGTTAATGGGGCAATTACTAACTATTAACCCCAAGAATAAGCTATTAGAGCAGATTCAGTCAGCTTTAGGGCAAAATCATCCCTTCGAGTCCATTTTATCGGCTTGGGCGAAAGAAATCTCACCTTTAGGAATTGCGATCGCAGCTTCTCTCTATACCTTTCTGCAAACGAGGGAGGATTTCGCCGTGAGCGTGCGTCGTGCTAATTCTAGTCCCTATCAACGGCAATTAACCAGCACTTTAGCGGGAATTTGGGCGGGATTGTACAACGGTATCGAGGGGATTCCCCTAGCTTGGCGGCAAAATTTGCCGAAAGAGCCAGTTAAACAGCAATTAATGGATAAAGCTGGGGAAATCTATCGAATTTCTTTGGGTATATCTCCTCATCTTGTCCTATCTCCCCATACTGCCGTCGATTACGGGGGAACTTTGCAACCCCGTCCTAGCTTAAAATTAGTCTCTCAAGACAGATGAAGATCGCTGTTATTTGGACTACAGGCGATCGCTGGCTTGAATAAGCGATAACATCTCCTTCTTCCCAGTCGAGGGGAACATGGGGGAGTTGCCCAGCAATAGACTGGCGTGTGCTGAGGGTAGCCTTTCTTTCCTTTAATTTTATTTTGGCAATTATCGTAAAACCGAGTAATTGCCCGCAAGGTTCTTTCTACGGCAGTCTGGCAAGCATGGGAGTTTAAATCATCAACAAATTTCAACTCTTTCCTTAATGCTGTGTTGTACCGAAATAACTCTGTTTTGCCAACACCCCGATTATCCATCCAATAACGCAGGACTTTATTCCGAACAAATTGGGTTGTCCGTATTGCCTCATTAATGGCTTCTATCTGATTAGGTTTTGGCTTAACCTTGTATTCTAGTACAAAAATTTTGACACTGCTCGACCGAGTATCAATATCTTAACACAAAATTCCTTGAGTTGACAATTTCGATCGGGTTAGCAAAGGTGAGGCTGTTGTCTGTTCGTCCTGCAAAGAGAAGGGCGACCGGTTGATTGCTGTTTGCCGTCACGATCAGTGAACCAGAGTCCCCACCGCGACTAAAGGGATTGCCGCCGATGCCACGGATGCCGATCTGATTGCGGAATTGGGCGGCACCGCAGGAGTAGCCACCGACGGAGATATTGACGTTAATATCGGTAATCGTGCCGACAGTTGCTTGGGTTGTCCGACCATTTTTCTTCACCGTCATACCTAGGCGGGCGGCGATCGGTGTAGGATTGAGGGTGTAGTTGAGATGATGCGGATCGACAAAACTAAAAGCTGTCCAAGCAACGGCCGCATCTACCAAGTTAGGGACCGGACAGTTGACCCGGACAAAATTTTCCAAGAGGATGATTTGAGCGCCGGGGACAACCCCACCATCAACCCGCCCGGGCTGGATAATCGGTAGGGAAAAAATCAAGAGCTAAATATTGCCGTAACGCACCACAAAGAAAAGTTTTTGGTGTGTTAGCGTAGCGTAACACACCCTACTTTTATAATCCGCTATGACGGAGGAGAGGTTCGGTACTAGGTTCGCGACCGCGGAAAGCTTTAAAAACATTCATAGGATGAGAACTTCCCCCCATAGCTAAGACAGTATCACGAAAACGGCGACCGATCGCTTTCACAGCTTCTTCGTTATCTAATCCCACTTCCTCGAAAGCGGCAAAAGCATCGGCGCTGAGAACTTCTGCCCATTTATAACTATAGTAACCCGCCGCATAACCGCCAGCGAAAATATGTCCAAAAGAACACAAGAAAGCATCTTCCGGTAGGGGAGGAATTATCGTCGTCGTTGCCGCTAAACGCTGTCTGACTTGTTTAGGAGTTTCGCCGCCATTGGGTTGATAACGATGGTGTAATTCCAAATCTACTAAAGACAAATGTAGCTGACGCAGCATAGCCGAACCACTCATATAATTCTTAGCTAGAAGCAGTTTTTGGTAGTAATGTTCGGGGAGAGTTTCACCGGTTTCGTAGTGTTTGGCCATACTCATTAAAGTAGGGCGATCATAACACCAATTTTCCATAAATTGACTGGGCAATTCCACCGCATCCCACTCAACATTATTAATACCCGCCGCGCCAGAATAATCGACAGTGGTTAACATATGCTGTAAACCGTGGCCAAATTCGTGAAATAGGGTAGTTACCTCCTCAAAGGTCATTAAACTGGGATTTCCATCTACTGGAGGCGTTTGATTGCAGATTAAATAAGCCACAGGTAAACGCACCTCGGTGCCGGTTTTGGCGCGACCGATACAGACATCCATCCAAGCGCCGCCGCGTTTTTCGGCGGGACGACTGTAGGCATCGAGGTAGAAATAGGCGATTTTTTCGCCGTTTTCGTTGTTAATCTGGAAATAACGCACCTCGGGATGCCAGATAGGTGCTTTACCGTCGGCAGCGATAATTTCTACCCCAAAAATCCGTTGAGCGAGGCTAAATATGCCTTCTAAAACCCGTGGTAGGGGGAAATAGGGGCGCAATTCCTCGGCACTAAAGTTAAACTTGGCCTGACGCTGTTTTTCTGACCAATAGGCTATATCCCAATGCTTGAGATCGTCGGTTCCCGCAAAAGTTTTTAAGGCCTCTAAATCCTGTTTTGCCGCTTCATAGCTTACTTGGCGCAAATTGTCAAGCAATTTCTCGATTTCATCCACAGAATTGGCCATTTTGCGAGCAAGACTGACCTCGGCGTAGGTACTATAACCTAGAAGATGGGCCTGTTCCTGACGAAGTTGCAAAATGCGATCGATTAAGGGATTATTATCCAATTCTCCCAGATCGGCCCGACTAACGTAGGCTTTATAGAGTTTTTCTCGCAATTCCCGATTATCGCTGTACTTCATAAAGGGGAAATAACTGGGAAAATCGAGGGTAATCACCCAGGGACCAGTTTCGCTGCTGGCGTTAGTTTCTCCTTGGCTGCGGGCGGTTTGGGCGGCTAAACTAAGGAGGCTAGGGGGTAAACCGGCGATATCTTCTGGGGTTGTTAGTTTCAGTTGAAAAGCTTTGGTGGCATCGAGGATGTTATTAGAAAATTTCGTGGTGATTTCCGCTAATTCCAGTTGAATCGCGTTAAATCTGTCTTTTTTCTCCCCTGCTAATCCCACCCCCGCCAATTGAGCATCCCGCAGGGAAGCTTCGACAATCCGCTGTTGTGCCTCGTCTAATTGCCCCCAGCTTTCCCCTTGACGCAGGGACAAAAATGCCTCATAAATGGGTTTACTTTGGCTTAAACGGCTAATGAACTCGACTACCTGCGGTTGTACGGTTTCGTAAGCTTGACGCAATTCTGGGCTATTTTTTACCCCCATCAGATGACCGATAATCCCCCAACTCCAGCTTAAACGTTCTTCAATCCGGGTAAGGGGTTCGACTAATTTTTCCCAGGTGGGGGTAATCTCTGCTTCTAGTTCGGTTAATTCTCTGGCCAGTTCCTGCAAAAGTTGCGTCATCCCAGGGACAATCAGGCCGGGTTGGATTTGGTCAAAAGCTGGTAATCCTTGACCGGCAAGCAGCGGGTTACTGGTATTCGTCATAATTTTTGGTCTGCAAGGGTGAGTAATCTGTATCTTTTACTACCCTAACCCAAATCCCCGACTATCTATCCGGGCGATCGATTGCCGGAGCTTTTTCAATGGGGTGTGGGGAAGTGGGGAAGTGGGGAAGTGGGGAAGTGGGGAAGTGGGGAAGTGGGGGAATTTCAACTAAAACCCTAACACCCCAACACCCTATCTCCCGACTCCTGACCCAATGTTGGCCAAAGATAAGTAAAATTTATTTATTGACTGCAAAAACTTGAGAATATTTAAATTAACATTTCGCAATATTTACAAATTCTTAAGAATTAATTGAGAAAGATTTTTATTTAACAACGATGTTGCAATGGTAACAGCGATTTGATAGAATTTCATAGTGGTTTATTCTGTGCTTTTTTGGGCAGCAATGGTTGAAACCCTTGCCACACCTAGAAGGTGATCCCAATTAAGACCGTCAAATCAGTCAATTTCACCCACAACGATGATCTTTTTTTTGTGTAGTTTTATTGCAAAAAAAAAGTTTTTTTGACAAAAAGCACAAAGTATGATAAGAACCAACCTATTTCTGGCTGCGAGTAATTATTGTAGAGGGGGAGAAGGGAGAATAAATAAAAATAATCTCCCTACCCCACCCTGTCCCTAGGAAAAACTTCTTCAGCCAACCCTAGTTAAGGCCTGCTCGATTCTCTGACTATCGAGGGAGCGGCCGATAAAGACCAAGCGAGTTTGCCGCGTTTCCGTGGATTGCCAGGGTCGGTCGAAGAAAGAATCAAAGCGAGCGCCGACTCCCTGTAACACCATCCGCATCGGTTTATTGGCCACATTAACAAATCCCTTAACCCGATAGATTTCTTCTCGGGCCACCAATTCTTTGAGCCGTTGGGTCAAAATTTGGGCATCTACGGGAGAATCGAGGCAAAACTGCACAGAATTGATCTCCTCATCGTGATCGTGTTCTTCCTCGTGATCATGATGACTAGGACGACTAGCTAAATTATCCTCGACGGCGGCATTAAATCCCAATAGCACATCGGGGCTAATTTGTCCATCGGCACAAGTAACTATTTTTACCGTCGATCGCAGTTGTGTTTTCAGCCAATTAATAATTTTTTCTAATTCAATTTCGCTGATGAGATCGGTTTTAGTTAAGAGTACCAGGTCAGCGCAGGCCAACTGATCCTCAAATAACTCCTCAATAGGCGTTTCGTGTTCTAAATTGGGGTCTGCTTGCCTTTGTGCAGTTAAAGCGTCTAAATCCGCCACCAGACGACCCCTAGCGACAGCAAAACCATCCACCACCGTGATTACTCCGTCCACCGTGGCACCGTTGCGGATTTCCGGCCAGCGAAAAGCTTGAACCAGAGGTTTAGGTAAAGCTAATCCCGAAGTTTCGATCAGCATACAATCCAACTGTTGTCGTCGCTCTAGCAATTTCTGCATGGTGGGGAGAAATTCTTCCTGTACTGTGCAGCAAAGACAACCGTTGGTCAGTTCCACAATATTATCGTTAGGGTCGTCGTCGCAAATCTGACAACTTTTCAACAAATCACCATCAATTCCCACCTCTCCGAATTCATTGACCATAACGGCCACCCGGCGGCCTTGATTATTTTGCAGTAGATGACGGATGAGGGTAGTTTTTCCCGCACCCAGAAAACCCGTGATCACAGTAACTGGAATTTTGTGCATAGATAGAGCGATCGATCATGTTCCTAGATCAATGTATCAGACTCTCGGTCTAGGGTTGAGGGTTTCAGCGCTAATTCTTTAGGATTGCCCCACCAATTGCCGGACTGTCACAAACTAGCTGAAATTTTCCTAGTTAGTCGTTATTGTGGTAAAAGTTTCCGTCGGCTAAAATAATCGCTGAAGAACTTTTGTGGGAGTGGATCATGTTACAACGTCTTTTTTTAGCCTTTACCCTCGCTTTTCCTCTTTATTTAAGCATTGCTATTCAACAAACTTCTCCTCTAGCTGATAGAGTAAATCGCCCTTCTTCTCGCGGAATCAATAAAATTGAGCGGACAGTAAAAACTATCCAAAAGCAATTAAAACAAGAGCAGTCGGTTCAATTAGATTAATAAATTTGGTGAAAAAGAGGAGAGCTAAAACGGGTGCATCTCATTTTTGTAAATCTACTAATTTGGGATTTTTAAGGGGAAACTTTCTCCTAAAATTGGGCGTTACTTTCGGTTTTATCACTCAACCCTAGGGTTGATTCATAGTAGGGTTGATTCATGAATCAACCCTACCCAAACCCCCCGTTGGGGACCAAACCCCGGAGCGCATTAGTTTTTCGGTGGGATGCTTACACGCGATTGTTCATACCTACCCAAACCCCCCGTTGGGGACCAAACCCCGGAGCGCATTAGTTTTTCGGTGGGATGCTTACACGCGATTGTTCATATTTTTGTACTAATTTAAGAGTCACTGATAATTGCTAATTGTCGGTATTTCTGCAAATGTGGGATGCACTCGCTAAAACTCCTCTTTTTTAGTTTTTAATTGACAAATTAGCGGCTATTTGCTGCGGGGGACGGTATTCCGGAACTAAATCTTGCAGAGACTTAACTAAGCCCTGACGGTCATTAACTTGAATATAATTAAGCAATTGCTCTAATTTGATTTGCAATTCGTCCCAAGCAAGAAAGTGTTCATGAGCGCAAAAAATCTTTGGATGAGAGGTGGGACGAGCTTTATCGGTATCGATTAATAATTCTTCGTAGAGTTTTTCTCCTGGTCTTAATCCCGTGATTTCAATATCGATATCTTGTCCTAATTCCAAGCCACTTAAACGAATCATCTGTAGGGCCAAATCGTAAATTCTTACCGGTTCACCCATATCTAACAGGAATACCTCACCCCCCTTAGCCATGGCTCCTGCTTGCATAACCAAACGCACCGCCTCTGGAATAGACATAAAATAGCGAATAATATCGCGATGGGTGAGGGTAATATTCTTACGTTGGGCGATTTGTTCCCGGAAACGCGGCACCACGGAACCGCTACTATCGAGAACATTGCCAAAGCGGACGATCGCGCAACAGGTGGAACTGTCGGGTAAAGCGGCCAAAGCTTGCACGACTAACTCAGCACAGCGTTTACTGGCCCCCATAATATTAGTCGGTCTGACGGCCTTATCGGTGGAAATGAGAACTAAATTACTAACCGAATTCTCGATCGCGGTCTGAGCGACATTGAAAGTCCCCCAAACATTAGTGTAAACCCCCTGACTAGCATTGGCTTCCACAAGGGGAACGTGCTTATAGGCGGCCGTGTGATAAATTGTTTCAATCTGGTGTTGTTGGATGACTCGGGCCAGATGATGGCGGTCGAGAACATTGCCTAAATAGGCATACCTGCGTAAATCGCTATAATTTTCGCTTAAATCGAGATCGATTTTGTAGAGGGAAAACTCGTTTAATTCGTAGATTACCAAGCATTTTGGCTTAAGGAAGGCGATTTGTCGGCATAATTCCGAACCGATGGAACCACCACCCCCGGTGACTAACACCGCTTTACCCGTGACATTTTTTCCCAAAAGTTCGGGATGGGGTAGAATTTCTTCCCGTCCTAATAATTCCGAGACATCGACACTGCGAATCTGATTGATGGTCGCTTCTCCCGATAAAATTTTTGAGAGGGGAGGAACGGTTTTAATGTCGATGGGTAAAGTTTCTAGACTTTCGATGATTTGCCGCTTTCTGGCCTTGGCTACATTCGGAATAGCGAGAATAACCCAGTCAAAGGCCCGTTTTTGGTGCAGTAGTGTCAATTGAGAGGGGGGATAAACCCTAAGGCCTTGGATCACTCGCTGCTGCAAATCGGGATTATCATCAACAAAGGCCAATAAACGATAGTGGGGGTCATTTTGTAGGGAGCGTGCCAATTGACAACCCACAACCCCAGCACCATAGATAAAAATTGTCGGTTCTCTATCCACACTACTGACGTAAATATTCAGACGGTGAAAGACAGAACGAATCAACAGTCTCACCCCAATAACCAATACTAGGGTTAACAAGGCGTCGATAATCAGGACTGAACGGGGCAAAAAGGCATCCCTTTGAAAGTAGGCAAGACTGATTAAAACCCCTGAACTATACAGGACTGCTTGCAGTACGGAGGAAAGAAACTCTAATCCTGTATAACGTACTACGGGACGGTAAATACCTTTAAGATAGAAAACTAGAAGTTTAATCGCAATTAAGCTGAGTATTTCCCCGAAAAAAGGTCTAATTTGCTGATATTCGAGGCTCAGATTAAACCTGAGAGAGAAGGCTAGATAGATGGTTAGACAAAAAATAAGGCAATCGGTGACAATTAAAAGAGAGCGCTTCGATGACCTAGATAGGGAATTAGCTAATTTAAGGATTTTGTTCGCCAGTTTTCTATACATCTTGATTAATTAATTTTAAGTAAAATACTTGGCTCTTCTCGACTTTGTGTGATAATCAGTGTTTATCGTTCGGATGAGTCTTGCTAGGCAAGGATTTGAAGACTATCTTTCCAGAAAGTTATCCCTATTCTTCCTCCTTCCACACAGAAGCTGGCTGTCTTTCCAGAGATGATATTGCCTAAATCGAACTATGTCAAGCGGCGGGATTTGTCAGGACTTTTTTCCTTTTACCAACTTTTCATCTCTCCCCCAAAATTTTCTGCTCCCAAATATCTAGCCGATAACTGACCGCTAGTCAAGGGTTACAATGGAAGACTGACACAAAAATTTATAAAGTTGGGTTATGAGTAATCAGTACGATGCGATCGTAATTGGGTCGGGAATCGGGGGATTGGTGACAGCGACGCAATTAGCGGCAAAAGGAGCAAAAGTCTTGGTTCTAGAGAGTTATCTGATTCCGGGGGGCAGCGCGGGTTATTTTGAGCGAGAGGGTTATCGTTTTGATGTGGGTGCTTCGATGATTTTTGGTTTTGGCAAAAAGGGGACGACTAACCTCTTAACCAAAGCTTTGGCAGCGGTGGATATGAGTATCGAAACCATTGCCGATCCCGTCCAGATCCATTATCATCTCCCGGACGGATTAGACTTAAAAGTTCATCGCGACTACGAACAATTTTTACAGGAATTAATTAGCTATTTTCCCGCAGAAAAAACCGGTATCCGACGCTTTTACGATGAATGCTGGCAGGTTTTTAATTGCCTCAATAGTATGGATTTACTATCGCTGGAAGAACCCCGCTATCTGACTAGGGTTTTTTTCCAGCATCCTTTATCCTGTTTGGGATTGGTCAAGTATTTACCGCAAAATGCGGGAGATGTGGCCAGAAAATATATTAAAGACCCGAAATTATTGAAATTTATCGACATGGAGTGTTATTGTTGGTCGGTAGTACCCGCCGATCGCACTCCGATGATTAATGCGGGAATGGTCTTTAGCGATCGCCATTACGGAGGGATTAACTATCCCCGGGGAGGAGTGGGACAGATTGCTCTCAAGTTAGTCGAGGGATTAGAAAAAGCTGGTGGCCAAATCCAGTATAAGGCCAGAGTAGCTGAGATTATTTTAGATGCAGGACGGGCGATCGGGGTAAAATTGACCAATGGTAAGGAATATTACGCTAAAAAGATTGTTTCTAATGCCACCCGTTGGGATACCTTCGAGAAACTACTCCCCCCGGAATCTCTCCCGGGTAGCGAAAAAAAATGGCAAAAACGCTATCAAAAATCCCCCAGTTTCCTGAGTTTGCATCTGGGAGTAAAGGCCGATGTGTTACCATCAGGAAGCGAATGTCACCATATTTTGCTAGAAGATTGGGAAAATATGGAAGCAGAACAGGGAACTATCTTTGTTTCTATTCCTACCTTACTCGATCCCTCCCTAGCACCCCCGGACCATCATATCATTCATACTTTCACCCCTAGCTGGATTGATCAATGGCAAAAACTGCCCCCCCAAGAATATCAACAGAAAAAAGAGGCCGCTGCTAATCGTCTCATCGAGCGCCTGAAAAAACTCTTTCCCAAACTAGATACAGGATTAGATTATATCGAAATTGGCACAGCCCGCACCCATCGCCGCTTTTTGAATAGAATCGATGGCAGTTACGGCCCAATACCGCGAAGAAAACTGTTAGGTTTATTAGGAATGCCCTTTAATCGCACAGCTATTCCTAATCTTTATTGTGTGGGAGATAGTACCTTCCCCGGTCAAGGATTAAATGCGGTAGCCTTTTCTGGTTTTGCTTGCAGTCATCTTCTATCGGTAGATCTGGGTTTACCTAGTCCCAGAGATTAAAAGCTGAAAATCAGGATTTTTACCAGCGAATTCGCAAACGGGAAGGTAACACTTGACAGCGTTTCTCAGATGGATGAAGCGCATTTTTGCAACTGGAATCCTTACTTCGGCAAGGTTTAATTTATACTTCACCTTGACGAGAAACGCTGTGGGATATTAAGTAGGGAGGCACAATTATTTGTAGGATGGGTTAGCGGTAGCGTAAAATGATTGGGCGTTGGGTTTCATGCTTCAACCCAACCTACGTTCATCTGATAACTGATAACTGATAACTGATAACTGATGCTTACTCCCTTTGATTCCCCCAAATCTTTACATTGGCAGCAAAGCTTGCGATCGCCAATTATTCGTCAATTGGAGATATTTAGCTTTACAATGCAGTTTTTGACTTTTTTGCTCTGGGACCGTTTAACGGGGGCTAATAGGGGCAAAAAACGGCAAAGGAGAGCGAAATGGTTAGTTGATCGCCTCATGAATTTAGGACCAACTTTTATTAAAATTGGACAATCTTTATCGACGCGAGCAGATTTAATTCCGCTCGAATATATCGAACAATTAACCCAATTACAGGATCGAGTTCCCGAATTTAATAGTCAAGAAGCGATCCGAGTTATCGAAACAGAATTAGGACAAACCCTAGATAATTTATTTGAAAGTTTTACTGTTTCTCCCCTCGCTTGTGCCAGTTTAGGACAAGTGCATCGAGCGCAGTTATTAAGTGGGGAAGAAGTCGTTATTAAGGTACAAAGACCGAATCTAGAAGGACTATTTAATCTCGATTTTGAATTGTTGCATCGTCTCACCCGTTGGTTAAATATTTTCCCCGTGGTGAAAAAATATAATTTAGAAGCTATCTATCAAGAATTCTTTGAACTACTCTTTCAAGAAATCGATTATATTCATGAGGGCAAAAATGCCGATCGCTTTCGGGAAAATTTTAAGAATTATCCCCAGGTAAAAGTCCCTTCAGTTTACTGGCAATATACCACCCGCAAGGTATTAACTTTGGAGTATGTGCCGGGGATTAAAGTTGATGATCGAGAGACTTTAATAGCTAATAATATTAACGTAGATGGGATTATTCAACTGGGTATCTGTTCCTATCTCAAACAACTATTACAGGATGGTTTTTTCCAATCAGACCCCCATCCGGGTAATATGGCAGTTAGTCAGGAAGGGGAGTTAATTTTCTACGATTTCGGCACGATGTTCGAGTTAAAGTCCGTTGCTAAAGATCAAATGATCGAAACCTTTTTTGCTGTCTTGAGAAAGGATACGGAAACAGTCTTAAAAACTCTGGTGTATATGGGTTTAATTGAACCGGTTAGAGATCTGCAACCTGTGCGAAATATCGTGCAGTTTCTCTTAGATGAATTTCGCGATAAACCGGTAGATGTGAGGGTGTTTGAACAAATTAGCGATCAAGTGTATTTAATGTTTAAACAGCAACCTTTTCGCTTACCTCCCCAAATGACTTTTATTATTAAATCTGTCACCACTTTGGATGGGATTGCCCGCTCTTTAGATCCCCAGTATAATTTATTAGCAGCTAGTCAACCTTTTGTGAAAAGTCTAGCAGTATCGGGAGGAACTACCAAGACAATGCTTACCCTAGCTAATCAAGCTCGCACTTTTCTTAAACAACAATGGCAAAAAGGTAATAAAAACGAAAGAATGATCCGTCAATTAGAGGAAAAAATCGAGCGAGGAAATTTAGTTTTTCAAGTTAAGTCACGGGAAAATGAACGACTTCTGAAAAGAATTTATCTGGGAATTAAAGTATTAATTAACGTCTGTTTATTGGGATTTAGCCTTATCTCAGCTATATTTTTATTAGACACCAACTATAGTAAACTAGCTATTATTCCCTTCAGTCTAGCGGGGTTATTTGGTTTATTTTTTTTGCGTTCTTCCCTGACTTTATTGATTCAGGAAAGATTAGATAAAATGTTAGATAAGTAAATAATTATCATTTTTATTAGTAGATGGTTTTTTGTTTTTGTTTTTAATCTAGAGGCTGCCTCTCAATGTTGTCTGAGATGCAGCCAGATAACTGGATATTCTCCCGTCGTCACGGTCATTTAAATCACCGTTTTATCCAAGCTGATGGCCAAATACCGCCAATTTCGAGGCCAGCTAGACCACTAGAGGCATTTATAAGGGTTTTACCACGACTATCAGCCAATTTTATCGACAATTTACCTTTGAGGGTATCTTGACAAGCAAAACAGAGACCTTTTTCTGTGGGTACACGCACGCGATCGGGAGGATGATCACTGATCCCGATTAAGACAATGGTATAATTCTCGTTAGTTGCCCTCATTTCCCAGTATCCCCAGGGTTGCACTGTCCAACTTAGTTGAGAATTCCAGATATCAAACTTATAAAAGCGATTTTGCCAGTGAATACCGATAATTCCCACCGATTCCGTCCAGTTAAGAACTTTCCGGGTAGAACCCACTGCGGTTAAGGTTAAATCGGGATTTTCAGGGAAAGCATTACAATTAATCCAAAACCACTTTTCCGGGAAAGAATAACCCCAATTTTTCTCGCTATAAAAAGGTACATTCTCAAATGGGTAAATTTTTCCCCCATAGGTAATCATTCCCGTTGCTAAACCATGGGCAGTTAAAATCTGCCAACCCGGGTCAAAAATCGGTAAATAAGATAATATTCCTGCCGTTGCTTGGGGTGGACGCTTCTTATCTCCCCAACTGTACCTAGTTTCAATGCGATAATCCCATTGACAGATTCCTCCAGTGACGGGATCATAAATTCGTCCTTGCTGCTGGTTTGCCGTTGCTTGATAACCTTCAAGAATAGACTCAAAAAAATCTGACGGAGAAAGAAGACAGGGACGAGTTTTTAAGTTAGTTTTTCCCCAATGGATAATGGCTAATTCCTGACGACTTGCCCAAAATTGATCCGTATCGGGAAAAGTGCGACAAAGATAATGAGATTCTATGGCTAAAATTTGCACTGCTCCACCGCTATTGACTTGACCGCCCCTTGGGTCTTGAATAGAATACATAAAGGCGAATCCGTCAGCTAATGGTGGGATCATGACTCGGAAGTACCAACCTTCAAAGAATCGGGGAGTGATACCATCCCAATGGTAGCCAGAATGAGGGGGTTGTGAACACATCAATGAGTTTATCTTTAGGTATTGATTTTGGCACGTCGGGAGCGCGAGCGATTGCTATTGATTCTAGCAAAGATATCGTCGCTGAGGTTAATTATCCTTTCACTGATGCCAATTTTCAGGATTGGCAAAAGGCCCTATTTTATTTATTGGATAATCTAGGGGATTCGGTGCGTTCAGAACTTAAATCGATCGCTATTAATGGTACTTCCTCGACGGTGTTATTATGCGATAATTCGGGTAATCCTCTTTCTGAGGCAATATTGTACAATGATGGGCGAGGAATTGCCTTTTTAGAAGCAATTAAAGCTATGGCACCTCCTCACCATCCCGTGATTAGTGCTACCTCCAGTTTAGCTAAATTACTTTGGTGGAGTCAGCAAGAAATTTTTTCCCAAGCGCGTTATTTTCTCTCCCAAGCGGATTGGTTAGCATTTCTGTTGCACGGTAAACTGGGAATTAGTGATTATCATAATGCCTTAAAGTTAGGTTATGATCTCGAAAATCTCTGTTATCCCGATTGGTTAGAGAATTTACCGATGTTTAATTTATTACCGGAAATTTTTGCTCCGGGTACAGCGATCGATACTATTAAACCAGATTTAGTGACTCGTTTTGCTATCCCGAAAGATTGTGTAATTTATACGGGAACCACCGACAGTATAGCGGCATTTTTAGCCAGTGGTGCTAATTCTTTAGGGGAGGCAGTGACATCTTTAGGTTCAACTTTAGTTTTAAAATTATTAAGTAGCCAGAAAGTTGATGATAGTAACTATGGCATCTATAGTCATCGTTTAGGAAATTTGTGGTTAACTGGTGGGGCATCTAATACGGGGGGAGCAGTGTTAAAGAGTTTTTTTTCTGATCAAGAATTGAGAAATTATAGTTTAGCAATAGATGGAGAAGAAGAAAGTAATTTAGATTATTATCCCCTACTAAAAGCCGGCGAGCGCTTTCCAATTAATGATCCTTTTTTACCCGCAAAACTGACTCCTCGCCCCGATAATCCTCTAGAATTTTTGCATGGTTTACTAGAAAGTATTGCCCGCATTGAAGCTTTAGGTTATCAGCGTTTACAGGAATTGGGGGCCAATAAATTAGAGCGAGTTGATAGTGCGGGTGGAGGGGCAAAAAATTCGACTTGGAGAATAATTCGTCAGCGTCATTTAGGGGTTCCCGTGCTTTTATCTAAACAGGAGCAAGCAGCCTATGGTACTGCCTTATTAGCACAGCAATCGGTTACGCTATTGAAATAATCTCCGCTCAAATCTATAGGGTTGAGGTGCAAAAATTATCATCCTTTGTACTTAACTTTATGTTCCCTGCTCATACACCCCAATCCCTTTCTAGGAAAGAGGGGGGTAGGGGTGATGGCAATTAACCATCTGGAAAAATGGTACAAAGGAACTATTCAACCATAATAGGGTGGCTCATTACCCGGTTTCCATTTGATATTACAGCCTAAACTGGGTTTTTGGTCTGTCGGCACCGGTTGACCGGTTAAAACCTTGTCAATAGCGGCGCGGAGATCTTTGCCTGTCACCGGTACGCCATTACTAGGACGACTATCATCCAATTGACCGCGATAGACTAGGATACGCTGACTATCAAAGAGGAAAAAATCGGGAGTACAGGCTGCCGTGTAAGCTTTCGCCACTTCTTGGCTTTCGTCATAGCATAAATTGAATTTAAAGTCAAGGGTTATCGCCATTTTTTTCAAATTTTCTGGCGAATCATCGGGATATTTCTCCACATCATTAGAACTAATTGCGAGGATGCCCAGATTGGTATTAGCATAATCGCGACCTAGACGGGTAAGTTCTTCTTGAATGTGTTTAACAAAGGGACAATGTTCACAGAGGAATATGACTAAGAGAGCGGTTTTAGCCGCAAAGGTCTCCAGAGAGATAGTTTCACCCGAAACCACATCGGGTAAGGAAAAATTGGGGGCTTTTGTCCCCAAATCTAACATTGTGGATTCGGTGCGTGCCATAAAATTTATCGAAAATTTGGGTTTAAAACCCCGTCGTAGAACGACGGCTTTTGTTGATCTCTAATATAGCACTTAAGAACTTAATAGGGCGCACCTCCCACAGAAGAAACGATATAACTAGGTGACCAAAGAGTATTTTTCCCATCTGCTTTAGGATAACCAGCTTGTCCATCCAACAAAAAAGCTTTTGTCTCAATTGTTGGGGTGTGTGCTTGTTGTTGCGTTTAATTTTCGTTTTTTTGCCGGTATTCTCGCCAAGGAGTCGGGAAATCTGTCTCTACAGACCCAATTTCGCCGCTAAAGCGATCGCTACCGGCAAAATGCGATGTTCTTGCACCTGAATGCGTTCGTGGAGACTTTCGGCAGTATCATCGGGGAGAATGGGAACCACTGCTTGCATTAAAATTGGTCCACTATCTACCTCCGCGCGAGCGATATGCACAGTACATCCGGTCACTTTTGCCCCCGCAGCTAAAGCTTGTTCCACGGCACGCACACCTTTAAAACTGGGTAGTAAACTAGGATGGATATTGATCACGCGATCGGGAAAAGCATCTAGTAAAACCGGGGTGACAATTCGCATCCAGCCGGCCATAATTACCCATTTTACGCCGTATTCTTGGAAAGTTTTGACTATAGCCCGATCGAGTTCTTCTCTGGGTTTAAATTGCCGATGATCGAGGAAAACCGAGGGGATATTGTAGTGATCGGCTCTTTCTTTTACCTTGGCATCGGGATTATTGTAGATGAGGACAGGTATCCGGGCATTAAGTTGTTTTTTGGCGATCGCTGCTGCTAAAACAGCAAAATTGGAACCACTACCAGAAGCCATCACTCCTAAAGAGAGGGTTTCTTCTAGGGGAATATCGGCCAAACTGAGATCGGGAGAAATTAAACTGGGGGAAAAACTCATAAATTCAGTTATCAGTTATCAGATTTAAGTTATCAGATTTAAGTTTTAAGTTAATTAGTTAGTTATTTTCATCTTGATCCCCATTTACTGATCACCGATCACTGTTTACTGTTTACTGTTTACTGATCACTGATTACTGATCACTGATTACTGATCCTATCCCCGTTGTTTCAAACCGGTTTCAATAGCGGCAATGACTGTTTCTATGACTTTAACGCGGGCGAAATACTTATCATTTGCCGCTACAATCGTCCAAGGGGCGACGGGGGTGCTAGTACGAGCTACCGTCTGATTAACTGCCACATGATAGAGGGGCTGTTTTTCCCGATTGCGCCAATCTTCATCGGTGAGTTTATGCTGACGATAGGGGTTATTTTGGCGCTCGTTGAAGCGATTTAACTGTTCTTCGGGGCTAATATGTAACCAGAATTTGACTAAAACACAGCCTGAATGGGTTAATTGGGCCTCAAATTCGTTAATTTCTTGATATGCCCGTCGCCACTCCATATCTTGAGCGAATCCTTCCACTCTCTCCACCAAAACCCGTCCATACCAACTGCGATCGAATATACCGATAGTTTTGGCTGCGGGTAATTTCCGCCAGAAGCGCCAGAGGTAATGATAGCGGTGTTCTTCCTCCGTCGGGGCAGCAAAAGCAATCACTTGATAACTGCGAGGATCGAGGGTATCGGTTAAGCGTTTAATCGCACCTCCCTTACCGGCGGCATCCCACCCTTCAAAGAGGACTAAGACGGGAATATTTGCCTGAAAAATCTTTAATTGCAGTTTTCTTAATTCTACCTGTGCCTCACGCAAACGGATTTTATAGTCTTCTTTTTCCAATTTGGCACTTAAATCTGCTCTTGCTAGATAATCGGGTTCTGTGGGCAGTAATTGGGCTTGGGGTGGTAGATTGACAGGAGGTTCGATCGGTAATTGGCGCTGATCCAAAGCTTGAGCGATCGTACCGACTAATTGGGAGAGAACTTTTACCCGGGCCCAACGTTGACAGTTGCCCTCCACCAATGTCCAAGGAGCGGCACCCGTGCTAGTGTAGGTAATCATTTCCTCGGCTAAACTGGCATACTCATCATAACGTTTAGCCTGTTGCCAATCTTCCGGACGCACGCGCCAAGATTCTAGTTCATTTTCGGCGTATTCTTTGATGCGTGACTTTAATTCCTTTTGACTGAGGTGAATCCAGAATTTAGCGATCGCAACCCGATCGTCAAATAATTGTCGCTCAAAGGTGTTGATATCGCGCATAACTAGGGGAATCTGGGAGGAGGGCAATTTATTTAAGAGTCGATCCTCTAGTAGATGGGTGTACCAACTGTGATAAAAAATGCCGATACTGCCTTTTGCTGGCAGTTTTTGCCAAAATCGCCACAAAAACGGGTAACTTTCCTCTTGGGGGGAAGGGGTTAAAATGGGATGGACGGTAAAACCGCGAGGATCCATATAGTTAACCATTTTTTTGACTAAAGTTCCCTTCCCGGCCGCCGCCCAACCTTCCAAAACCACCACCACGGGTAATTTACACTGCCAACAGGACTTCTGTAGCGATCGCAGTTGTTCCATTAAATCTTTAATTTGTGATTGATAAGTTTCTTTGTCAAGGGAAAGAGATAGATCGAGGGGACTTAACATGATGGTCAATCAAAGGGTATAAAGTTATAGACAAGTCAATCTCAAATAGGTCTTTCCCGTGTCTCAAGTTAAACCTACCATTCTCGTTACTGGCGGAGCGGGTTATATTGGTTCCCATGCAGTTCTAGCGCTCAAAAACGCCGGTTATTCCGTCATCGTACTCGATAATTTATCCTACGGTCACGCCGAAATTATTAAGGATGTGTTAAAAGTTGAGTTAATTGTCGGTGATACTAGGGATCGATCGCTGCTGGATAATTTATTTGCTAGTCGTGATATTGCTGCCGTCATGCACTTTGCCGCTTTTATTGCCGTGGGGGAATCGGTGCAGCAACCGGCTATTTACTATCAAAATAATGTTAGTGGTAGTCTGACTCTTTTGCAAGCGATGATCGCCGCCGATGTGAAGAAATTTGTTTTTTCTTCCACCTGTGCCATTTATGGAATGCCGAAGGAAATTCCGATGACGGAAAATCATCCCCATCATCCCCTCAGTCCCTACGCAGCCAGTAAGGAAATGGTGGAACAAATTCTCAGGGATTTCGATCGTGCCTATGGTTTAAAATCGGTGGCTTTCCGTTATTTTAATGCTTCAGGAGCCGATCCCAGTGGTTTATTAGGGGAAGATCACCAACCGGAAACCCATTTAATTCCCCTAGCTTTATTAACTGCCCTGAAAAAACGAGATTCCCTGTCAATTTTCGGCACGGATTATGATACTCCCGATGGTACTGCTGTGCGGGATTATATCCATGTTAATGATTTGTCCCAGGCTCACGTTTTAGGCTTAGAATATCTCTTAAATGGGGGCGAAAGTAATGCGTTTAATTTGGGCAATGGTAACGGTTTTTCCGTGCGGGAAGTGATTGAAACAGTGCGAGTGGTAACTGGTTTAGATATTCCCGTCATCGAAAGTCCCAGAAGGGCAGGTGATGCCCCGATTTTAATCGGCAGTAGTGATAAAGCTAAACAGGTTCTCGGTTGGCATCCCCAATATGCCGATCTCAAGGTAATAGTTGAACACGCTTGGAATTGGCATCAAAAAAGACACGCTTAACGGCGATCAAGTGCTAAACTTTAGTATTATCAGATTGAACAGTTCTATCAGTCGATAACAGTAAAAAACTGCTAAGTAGGTGGGTGTAATTAAATATAAGATGAACGTAGGTTGGGTTGAAGCATGAAACCCAACGCCCGCTCATGTTACGAAGTGCGCTAACCCATCCTACAAATAATTGTGCCTCCCTACTTAGAGGCTGATAGTTTACCGCTATAAGCTTCCCTAGAATCATCTCAAATACAATGCTATGAATAAAAAAATAATCTTAATATTTATAGGCTTGACTTTTTTAGCAAGTTGTGCTGATAGTAAACAGTTTCAATGTCAAAAAATCTATCGGATTGCCAGCGAAGTGGCCCAAGAAACCAAATCTTTAACCAAGGGTCAAGGGACAGAAATTGACCAAAAAAGTTGGCTATTAGCCGCCGATAAAATCGAACAGGCTGCGGAAAATATGAAAAAATTAGCTCTGAAGGATCCTGAACTAGAAAAATATAAGACCGCTTTCACTCAAGTTTACGAAGATTATGCCACTGCCACTCGTGAGATAATTCAAGTTATCGAAACTCGCGATAAAAACGGTGCAAAATTAGCACAGGAAAAGGTAAGAAAAGCTGGTCAATTAGAAAAAGAAACTGGCGAAGCTTTTAATACCTATTGTCAAGCACAGTAAGGCACTATTGGCACAGCTATTGTGGTGGGTTACTGAATCTTGACTTTTTACCCCAAAAATATAAGGTCTAATTGCCTATATTGTGGTGCGTTACTGAATCTTGACTTTTTACCCCAAAAATATAAGGTCTAATTGCCTATATTGTGGCCCCAAAAATATAAGGTCTAATTGCCTATATTGTGGTGCGTTACGCTATCGCTAACGCACCCTACGGATTAGGGTTTAATTGCGTACAAAGTGCCGACATTTTTACTGCGAGGCATTCTGGAAAAGATGATAAAACCGAAGTCTTGCAGATGTTTGACTAAAGCATCGGGACCTTTTTTATGCCATTCCATCATGATAATTTTAATCTGTCCCAATTGACCAGTTGCTGCTAAAGAATCGAGGATTTCGTATTCGGAACCTTCACAATCAATCTTGGCCACTATATCGATGTCGGGATAATCAGAGGTAATACCTTTAAACACATCGGTGAAAGGTTTAAGAATTAAATTGGCTGTAGCGGTTTGTTTCGAGGCAAAAGGTTTTAATTGGTTGTCAATACCAGCAATACCAACACTACCTTTAACATTGTAATCGTATTCGACTTGAATAATTTCATCACGAGCGCCGACTCCATAATCAAAAGCTTTAATCTTCTGCGCTAGATTGGGATTGAGGGCAAAATTTCTTAAAGCTTGGTCGTAGGTAGCCTTAAAAGGTTCGTAACTATAGACAGCTTTTACATTAGGTCGATTGGCAAAAAAGAGACTAGCAAAACCCGTATTCATACCAATATCGATCGCTACACAGGTCTTGTCATAGAGGAAATTATATACACCTAAAAGGAAAATTTCATGGGCGATATCTAAATCCTGTCCCGTCTCGATAATTAACTTAACTCCATCGATCTCGATAATTAATTCCTGTTGCTCATCGATGTAAAATTTACAATCAGCCAGATATTTTAAGGCGTTAGCTTTGTTAAAAACTTTACTAGCCAAGAGGAAATTTTGCTTATTTTTGCTTAACCTGACACCTAAAGGTTTATAAAAAAGTTGACCAGATTTAGCATCATATTCCACATAATTAGGACTAATATTATGCTCTGCCAATTGACTAGACCAGTATTGATCGGCAATATGGGGATAAGTCTTAAATTGCCGATAGCGTTTATGTGCATCTAACAGTTTTTGGTAAAGCATTGCTTGTCTAGCCTCGATTTTTTAGGATGGATGAAGGTAATTTTATGGACAAGTTTGACAAAGTTTGATAGGCTTGTCAAGAAAATCCCTCGTCTCTGAGCATCAGAAGTCAGGAAACCCATCTCAAACAAGGTAACACAGACCATCAGGAGTTAACAAGCCTTGAATTACTCTGATTTTATATTTTGGTGGATATTAATCCTTTTTAGCGTGCCTTTCCTAACGGCGCGCTATATAGCGAAGTCCTTCAATCTCTGGCGAGGTGTTTTTGATGGAGTTGGATTAGCGGCGCTTTCCCTGATCCTGTTTTATTACGCCAGTCGCACCAGTTTCCTCGTTTTCATCGTCTCCCTAGCCTTTAACTACATTATGGTCTGGCTAGTGCTGAAAATGAGCGGCTGGAAGGCGAATCTCCTAGCCACTATCGTTATCGTCATCGATATTCTCGTCCTGGCCTACTTCAAGTATTTCGGCTTTTTTGTCCAGGAAGTCATCGGATTATTCGTTTCCCTCCCCTCTAACTGGAAGGAACTTTCCCCAATTCCCGTGCCTACCCAAATACCACCGGGGGTATCCTTCTATACCTTCCAGATGGTGGCTTTCGTGGTGGACTCCCTACGGGAAAAGAAAAAGAAACCCCTAGCCGTCCTCGATTATGTCAATTTTATCTCCTTTTTCCCGCAAATTGTCGCAGGTCCGATCGAGCGTCGCCGGGATTTATTACCACAAATGGAGGGATTTCGCCTCAAATTTACAGGAGAAAACTTCGAGAACGGTTTGCGTTGGCTTTCCCTCGGTTTATTTATGAAATTTGTCCTCGCCGATAACCTTGCCCCCTACATCCACTTAGATAAGATGATCGACAATGCTTGGTATATCTGGTTTGAGGCCTTTTTATTCACCCTGAGAATCTATTTTGACTTCGGCGGTTATAGCTTTATTGCTGTTGGTTTAGCCTATTTTGTCGGCGTTAGATTGGAATTAAACTTTTTAGCACCCTACACATCCCAAAGTATTAACGAATTTTGGCGACGTTGGCATATTACTCTCAGCACTTGGTTTCGAGATTATGTGTTTTTACCCCTGATGGGTTCCAATAAAAGTTGGGCGCCTTTTTATCTATTCATTACCTTTACTCTCTCTGGTTTCTGGCACGGTGCAGCTTGGAATTTTATCTTTTGGGGCGCTTACCACGGGGCATTATTATTATTACTGCGTTATCTAGGCCGACCTTTCTATGCTTTCCTCGGAAAATACGTTTCTCAGCCGCAAATTGTCTCCTGGGCTTTAACGCAATTGGCTGTCATTTTTGGTTGTCTCTTTTTCATGGAGATTAATACAAGAAGATTAATCGGCAAAATGCTGGTTATTGCCAATCCCTTCAATTATTCCTTGGCTAATATCGGGGAAATTTTTAGTTCCTATACTCTCAATCAAGGAGCAGTTTTAAGCGTCGCTTTAGTTCTTGGTATCATTGTTTTAATCCTCGAACATCTGGCTATTGCCCAGAAAAAGTTTGAATATGAACTATTACTATCGCCTTGGCTGTCTAAAATATTGCTAGGTTTAACTATTCTCCTAGCTTCCACTAATACCGGTGACTTTATTTACTTTGAATTCTGATGAATACTAAATCCTTTAACATTTTCCCCTGGTTAGCCTCTCTGGGAGTCGCTTGGTCCCTCGGCTTTGTTTACAATGTCATCTACGGCGGCGAATTAAGCTGGCTGCGGATGATGTACGAAGAAAAATCAGCGATCGCAGCTAGGATTGAAGGACCGCGGCGTTTAATCGTCACGGCGGGATCGGGGGCGCATTATAGCATAAATTCGGAATTAATGGCCAAAGAATTGGGAATGCCCGTGGTTAACTTCGGTTTACAGGGTGATATCGGGTTAAATGTCATTGCCGCTATGATTCTCGAAAAAGCACGCAAAGGGGATGTCATTCTGCTGATTCCTGAATATCTCATGCTCATGGATGAGGACGGTTTTAATCGCGGCGAAGGACTTTGGGGATCCGCACCTTTTAGCGTCGCTATTGGCAAACCGGGGTTAGGTGAGATACCTTTAAAAACCATGATCGAGGATACTTGGTTATTAGGTATTCCGGGGATGCGTCCAGTTACTAAATCGATGGTTGATTTATTCACCAAAGGCAGAATGACGGGTTATCTTTCCGATCCGATTACTAATACAGGTGATCCGACTATAGTTAAGGAAAGAACAGGGAAATGGTGGCAAATGACCTTTGATACTCCTGCTTCCGCTCACTCGATTAAAGCTATTGAAAAACTCAAGAAAGATTTAGAAGCAAAAGGTGCGACTTTAGTGGTTTCTTTGCCCTGGGTTTATGCTAAAAATGATAGTAAAACCGTTGCTAATATTCGCAAATCTGCCGAAGAATTAAGTCGGGTTGTGCCAACAATTTACGACCCAAAAGACTTGAATATTAAGACCGATTCTACCATCTTTGCTGATACCCATTATCATCTTTTGCCCCCGGCGAGAATTATTCGTTCAGAACAATTAGTTTCGGAACTGAAACCCCTCTTAAACACAACTGAGAACAAAAATCCATGAATAAACCTATAACTAAGATTTGCATTCTGGGAGGTGGTTTTGGAGGGTTATATACGGCGCTCGATTTGAGTCGATTAACGGCAGTAAAATCAGGTCAATGGCAAATAACTTTAGTTGAACCAAAAGACCATTTTCTCTTTACTCCCCTTCTCTATGAACTGATTACAGGAGAATTGCAACGCTGGGAAATTGCCCCCTCCTACCGTCAATTATTAACAGGAACTCAGGTTAATTTAAAACCTCAAAAAGCTAGTAATATTGACTTAAACAATCACCAAGTATATTTAGAAAATGAGGAAATTTTAGCTTACGATTACCTCGTTTTAGCGGTGGGAGTTCGCAATCGTTGGCCGGCTATACCGGGGTTAGCTGATTATGGGCTAACTTTTCGGAGTTTAGAGGATGTGGAAAAATTACAAACGGCAATTCATGACTTAGAAACTCAAGGAAAATCCCCAATTAATTTAGCAATTATTGGCGGCGGTCCCAATGGGGTAGAATTAGCCTGTAAGCTGGCTGATCGTTTAGGAAAAAAAGGCAAAGTTCACCTAGTGGAAAGGAACGAGGAAATACTGCAAAACTTCCCTAAATCGGTGCGGGTTGCTTCCTATCGTTCCCTTTTAGCCAAGAATGTTAGTCTCTATTTAAACACGGGATTAAAGGAAGTTACCGCTAATTCCATGACCGTATTTAAAGATAATACAAATGAAGTTATCCCCATTGATTTATTATTGTGGACAGCAGGAACCCAAGCACAGGATTGGATCAATCATTTAGATTGTCAGAAAACAGCACAAGGCAAATTATTAACCCGTCCCAGTTTACAATTATTGGACTATCCCGAAGTTTTTGCTCTTGGGGATCTAGCCGAAATTTATCCTAGTAAACAGGTAATTCCTGCCACAGCACAAGCTGCCTATCAAGCAGCCAGTGTAGTAGCCAAAAATATCTCGGCAGTGATCAGAAAAAAATCGCCCCAACCCTATTATTATCTCCATTTAGGTGATATGTTAACCCTGGGTAAACAATCAGCCCTTGTCTCCAGTTTTGGCATTAATATTACTGGTAGATTGGCTGATATAATGCGTCGCTTTGTCTATATTCTGCGTTTACCCAGCCAACGCCATCAGTTAAAAGTGTTTCAACATTGGGCAAAAAAAATTCTTCTCCGACTCCCTTACTCACAGGTGTTATCTAATACTAAATCCGTTGAGCATAGGCTACATATCAGGACAGGCAAAAGGCAAAAGGGAGAATAAATAATCAGTTCCAACCAGGTTGTTAGTCCTTACACAATTGGCTACAATAGCCCTACACAAGCTACGAGAGAAAAGTATGCCTGAATTAAAAATTAGCATTAGTGAGGCTGCTCACAAAACGCTGTTAGCACTCGTTGACTCCTCTGGGGATACGCTCCCAACAGTATTAGACAAAGCCATCGAAAATTATCGCAGATATGTTTTTCTGGTTCAAGCGAATGAAGCCTTCGCCGCCTTAAGGAAGAATGAGACTTTATGGCAAGAGGAAATTTCTGAAAGGCAGACATGGGAGCAAACTCTCGCTGATGGAGTAGAAGGGTAGTGGCAAAAATTACCAGAGGAGAAATATGGCTAGCAGACCTTAATCCAGTAAGGGGGCATGAACAGGCTGGTAAGCGTCCATGTTTAGTGATTTCAGCAGACCTGTTTAATCAGGGTGCATCTGGCTTAGTTGTTGTTTTGCCAGTAACTTCTAAAGACAAAGGAATCCCTTTTCACCTAAAAGTGGAACCTCCAGAGGGAGGAGTGAAAATGCCAAGTTTTATCAAGTGCGAGGACGTAAGATCAATCTCAGTAGAACGACTTGAGAAGCGATGGGGAACTGTATCCTCAGAAACCCTGGCATTGGTTGAAGACAGACTGAGAATCTTAATGGGACTGTAATGAAGATAGTTTCACCAATTTGCGCTCCAAGCCCAGGTTTTAGTTTGCATTCTTCCACTGTTCCAATGCCACCTTCGTGTGACTGTACCATTCTGAATTTGATTACGATTAGGCTTGCCCTCGTAACGCGCCGATAGACTAACCAGTGCCTTCGGCATCGCAACTAAACTCACAGCTTCAATCAATCTGCATGGTGCGTTCCCAAAAATCGATCGGTGGAGCAGTAGGAGCCAGATTAGGAGACCTCTTGCAAAAGTCTTAAGTCGATCCTTGTACAGCAACATTTTTGAAGATTATCAACTACTAATAAATAATTAACTGAAAGTCCCTCCCATTATTGTTTCTATCGTTTGTTTCCCTACAAGATTGCGCTCTGCTACGCAGTGCCTTCGGCATCGCACTTGATTTACGGTTGGTTCTGTCTCAAGTGTAAAAGTAGTCATACCATGTATCGAGTAATGTTGTCTGATGTTCTATCACCAGCCTATCAATTTGATTCAACTCATGTTCTTTAAAGCCTATGTTAACATCATAGTGATTAGGCTTATCAACTCCGCCTATGGATGAAAGCTTTGAATGGGATGAAGATAAAAATCGTTTAAACCAACAGAAACACGATGTTTCCTTTGAATTAGCCCAATACGCATTTTTTGACCCCAACAGAGTTATCGTACAAG
>SFAU01000211.1:0-10000 GCA_007096045.1 Microcystis novacekii Mn_MB_F_20050700_S1
TGCATAAATCCGAAAACAAACGATAGAAACAATAATGGGAGGGACTTTCAGTTAATTATTTATTAGTAGTTGATAATCTTCAAAAATGTTGCTGTACAAGGATCGACTTAAGACTTTTGTAAGAGGTCTATTATGAATAGATTGATAAAGCTTGTCCCCAAGCCACTAAAAGCATATCTCTCTTGAAATTGTCTGAGAGTACATCCTGTTAATTTAGCTAATTTTTCTGCTTCTTACGTCGATAAAACTATCAGGTTTTCCCAACGTTCAGCTAACCAACTCTGTCCCTCCGTTATTGAGAGAAAACCCAAACCTCTGAAAAGATTCAATCCTATAGTTGTGAGAATTGACCAATTGCTTACCGCTTGAAAATCACTGATCTCGCTTTTATCTTCCTCAAAAATTACATCTTTATGTGATTAAGGCGAGTCGCAGTGAATCGGTGCAATCTAAAGAGAGAAAAAAACGGAATCAAGAGAACCTCCCTGTGCATAGTTTTCGGATTTTGTTGGAAGACCTGGGGACAATTTGCTTGAATACAGTAGAGTGTACGATTAGGGAGGGAAGTTATCGTTTTTCTAAGATAACTCGACCGACCCAACTGCAACAATCATGCGTTAGATTTATTGGGAGTTTCCCTGATTTGTACCCAGTAAAGGGTTGGCGTAAATTCTCTTAATCCCTCCTACAGCACAGGTTATGGCTTTTTGTCAACGGGGAAGTCCAGATATTTATTCCCCAAATTTTTTGGCTTCTTCGGTTTGTGTTATGCAATGTACGAAGTTATAATGGATGAAACCCTTATAGAGAAAGACATTGCTGCGATTTTTGCCAATTGTTTTCTATCTAGAGCAAACTCATCAATTAAGTCTCTTGCCAGATAAGGATTTAGTCGATTTATGCCCCCCGATCGAACCATACCAAGTAACGAAGAACCATTTTTTGAAGACAAACCGATAGAATACTTATTGGGGGAGGGAATAAAAGCCGAAGAGATTAATACTGAATTTTCTTGATACACTCCAACTAGGGATGAATTTCTGGTATCGCTGGTCACTGAAATAGGTACAATGAACAGTGGATCGTTTTCATAGAGAACTTAAATGAGGCAAAATAATCCCCTAGAGTTGATTGAGAAGTTAGAAACAGGAATCCCCGGCTTTGATTTTCTTTCGGAAGGGGGATTACCGAAAGGACGAGCAACTTTGATAGCAGGGACGGCAGGAAGTGCTAAAACGGTCTTTGCCTGTCAATTTCTGGCAGAAGGCATCAAAAGTGGAGAAAATGGCGTTTTTGTTACCTTCGAGGAGCCACCCCAAGCACTAAGAAAAAATATGGGTGGTTTTGGTTGGAATATCCGGCAGTGGGAGGAGAATCGCCAATGGGCCTTTGTTGATGCTTCCCCCCAACCGGAAGAAAAGCCGATGGTGACAGGAGAATACGACCTAGGCGCATTAATCGCTCGCATTGAGTTTGCTATCCGCAAAAATAAAGCTAAACGGGTGTCTATGGATTCTTTAGGCGCAATTTTTAGCCATTTGAGTGATAGCGCTCAAGTGAGAAGTGATCTTTTTCGTCTAGCAACCGCTTTGCGAGAATTGGAAGTAACAGCGATTATGACCGCAGAAAGAACCCAAGAATACGGCGAAATTAGTCGTTACGGGGTGGAGGAGTTTGTGGCCGATAATGTGGTGATTTTACGCAACGTTTTAACCGATGAGAAAAGAAGAAGGACGATCGAAATTTTAAAATATCGGGGAACTGATCACCAAAAGGGAGAATTTCCTTTTACAATTATTCCTAATAAAGGAGCCGTGATTATTCCTTTATCAGCTATTGAATTGGAACAAAAATCCTCTAATATTCGTATTACTTCCGGCAGTCTGGAACTCGATAGAATGTGTGGTGGTGGTTTCTTCCGCGATTCGGTTATTTTGGTTTCGGGAGCCACGGGAACAGGAAAAACCCTGATGGTGACAGAATTTATGGCCGGGGGAGTAACCAATGGGGAAAGATGTTTAATTTTTGCCTTCGAGGAAAGTCGCGAACAGTTATTTAGAAATGCTATCGGTTGGGGTGTGGATTATGACCGCATGGAAAAGGAAGGTAAATTAAAGGTAGTCTGCCGTTATCCCGAAACTACGGGTTTAGAAAATCATTTAATTATGATGAAGGAAATTATCGAGGAGTTTCAACCTAATCGAGTGGCAGTAGATAGTTTATCTGCTTTAGAAAGGGTTTCTAATCTGAAAGGATTTCGGGAATTTATTATCGGTTTGACTTCTTTTATTAAGCAAAAAGAGGTGGGAGGATTATTTACTTCCACCACTCCCACTTTATTAGGAGGTTCCTCGATTACAGAAGCACATATTTCTACAATTACTGATTCAATTATTCTGCTGCGTTATGTGGAAATGTATGGAGAAATGCGCCGCGGTATCACTGTTTTAAAAATGCGCGGTTCTATGCACGATAAGGATATTCGTGAGTTTTCTATCGATCATCAAGGTATGCACATTGGTCAACCTTTCCGCAATGTTACCGGAATTCTGGCCGGAACTCCTATGTACACAGCACAAACAGAAGTAGAACGTTTGAGTGGATTATTTGAGGATCGTAGTTAAAATACAGCAGCATTTGGTATCAGCTTTTTTATCCCTATCTCCTTCTTCCTTTCTTGATATGTCTAAAAACTTTTGGTTGATTTTTCTCGGTCTTTTACTGATAAATAACCTACATTTATCAGCCTTGGCAGAAACAGTTTTACAAAGAATTGCTCGCACAGGAGAATTAAAAGCGGCAGCCAGAAAAGACGCTACTCCCTTTAGTTATATCGATGAGAAAACGGGACAATGGACAGGTTATGGAGTGGAATTAATGCGCTTAGTCCAACGTCAATTAGAACAAGAATTAGGTAAACCGGTTACAATAAACTTTACAGAAGCGACGACTAATAATCGTTTTCAGCAAGTGGAACAGGGCCAAGTAGATTTATCCTGTAATGCGGCAACAATCACGGAAGAAAGACTAGAAAAGGTTAATTTTTCTATTCCCTATTTTATGACAGGAGCGCAATTTTTAACTAAAAGGGAAAATGTTGATAAAATAGATATTAATAACACTTTAGCGGCAGTTGCGATCGCCTATATTCCCCACACCACCACCGATAGTATTATTCGTTATATCTATCCTCTGGCTAATTGGCAAGCTGTCAGCGATCGAAGTGAGGCAGTGGCAAAATTACAAAGGGGAGAAGTAAAAGCAGTGGTTAGTGATGGAATTCTTCTACTGGGGGAAATCGTTAAACAAGGACAGGATCCGCGACAATTTGTGCTACTACCCCGTCAACCGATTACCACCGAACTTTATGGCTGTATTTTACCCAAAAACGATCCCGAATGGAAAAAATTTGTTGATACTGTCGTCGGCAGCAATGATAACCAGAAACTGCGAGAAAAATGGTTTAATTTAGAAGAAGGTTCTTTCCCCTATAGGATTCTCAATCAACCCTAAAAATAGACTGTGATTGCTGAAAATTAAAAGTAAGTAAACATTTGCTTTTTCCTTGTCACTTTTTCCTGAAAAACTATGTCTTTTGTCGGTTTACATATTCACAGTGATTATAGCTTACTTGATGGTGCTTCCCAATTACCGGCACTAATTGAGCGAGCGATCGAATTGGGACAACCAGCGATCGCTTTAACCGATCATGGAGTCATGTATGGTGCGATCGAATTAATTAAAACCTGCCGTAATAAGGGAATAAAACCAATTATTGGCAATGAAATGTATGTAGTCAATGGCGATATTGAAGTTAATGTTCGTCTCAAAAGATATCATCAAGTTGTCTTAGCCAAAAACACCCAAGGCTATAAAAATCTGGTTAAATTAACTACTATTTCTAATCTGAAAGGTATTCAAGGTAAAGGCATTTTTGCTCGTCCTTGTATTAATAAAGAGTTACTCCAACAGTACCACGAAGGATTGATAGTTACCAGTGCTTGCTTGGGTGGAGAGATTCCCCAAGCAATTTTAGCTAATAACAGGAAACTGGCTAAGGAAACCGCTAAATGGTATAAAAAACTTTTTGGTGATGATTTTTACTTAGAAATTCAAGACCACGGTTCTAAAGAAGATCGGATTGTTAATGTAGAAATAGTTAAAATTGCTAAAGAATTAGGAATTAAAGTAGTCGCTACTAACGATTCTCACTTTATTTCCTGTTACGATGTAGAGGCACACGATGCCTTACTTTGTATTCAAACTGGCAAGTTAATTACTGAAGACAAACGCCTCCGTTATAGCGGCACAGAATATTTAAAATCTGCTGATGAAATGCGTTTACTTTTCCGTGATCATCTGCCAGAAGATGTGATTGAAGAAGCGATTAATAACACCTTAGAAGTAGCAGAAAAAGTTGAACACTATAACATATTTAATGAACCAAGACTCCCTAATTATCCAGTTCCTGCAGGACATACTGCTGATAGTTATGTAGAAGAAATTGCTTGGTTAGGATTACTAGAAAGATTAAAATGTCCTTCTCGTCACGAGATTGAACCTGTTTACAAAGAAAGGCTGGAATACGAATTAAAAATGTTACAGAAAATGGGATTTTCTACCTATTTTCTCGTCGTTTGGGACTATATAAAATATGCTAGAGATCATGATATTCCCGTCGGTCCAGGACGCGGTTCTGCGGCGGGTTCTTTGGTAGCATATTCTTTAAAAATAACCAATATTGATCCCGTTCATCACGGTTTATTATTTGAGCGGTTTCTCAATCCTGAACGGAAATCTATGCCTGATATTGATACGGATTTTTGTATCGAGAGACGGGATGAAATGATCCAATACGTCACGGAAAAATACGGTGAGGCTAATGTTGCCCAAATCATTACTTTTAACCGTATGACATCAAAAGCTGTCCTAAAAGATGTGGCGCGGGTGTTAGATATTCCCTACGCTGAATCGGATAAAATGGCGAAAATGATTCCCGTTTCTCGCGGTAAACCCACACCTTTAAAAGTGATGATTTCCGATGAAACTCCCGAACCAGCATTTAAGGAAAGATACGATACGGAACCCCATGTGCGTCATTGGTTAGATATGGCAATTCGTATCGAAGGTACTAACAAAACCTTCGGAGTTCATGCTGCGGGAGTCGTCATTTCTTCCCAACCTTTAGATGAAGTGGTTCCCCTCCAGAAAAATAATGATGGTGCGGTAATTACCCAATATTTTATGGAAGATTTAGAATCATTGGGATTGTTAAAAATGGACTTTTTAGGGTTAAGAAATTTAACCACTTTGAAAAAAACTGCCGATTTAATTAAACAAAATCAGGGCATAGATATCGATCTGGATCAATTGCCTTTAGATGAAAGAAAAGCCTTACAAATTCGGGCTAAAGGGGAACATAAAAAACTACCTCCCGATATTCTCAAAACCCACGGATTACTAGAAGAAGGGGATTTAGAAGGTATTTTCCAGTTAGAATCATCGGGGATGAAACAGATCGTTAAAGAGTTAAAACCATCGGGTATTGAGGACATATCTTCAATCCTAGCACTCTATCGCCCCGGTCCTTTAGATGCGGGATTAATTCCTCTCTTTATTGGCAGAAAACACGGTAGAGAACCCATTCGTTATGATCATCCTTTATTGGAACCAATTCTTAAGGAAACCTACGCAGTTTTAGTCTATCAAGAACAGATTATGAAAATGGCGCAGGATTTAGCGGGTTATTCCCTAGGAGAAGCGGATCTATTGCGTCGGGCAATGGGTAAGAAAAAAGCCTCCGAAATGCAGAAACAAAGGGAGATGTTTATCGATGGTGCTGCTAAAAATGGTGTGGAAAAAAGAATCGCTGAAAATCTCTTTGAACAGATGGTAAATTTTGCCGAATATTGTCTGGGAGGTGAGACGTTAATTTTAACTGAGGAATACGGATTATTACCAATTGCTAAAATTGTTAGCGAAGAAATTAACTGCACTGTTTATAGTGTAGATAAAAATGGCTTTATCTATAGTCAACCAATCTCTCAATGGCACGAGCGAGGTTTACAAGAAGTCTTTGAATACACCCTAGAAAATGGGCAAACTATCCAAGCAACCAAAGATCATAAATTTATGACTAGCGACGGAGAAATGTTAGCTATAGATACAATATTTGAGCGAGCTTTAGATTTAAAATACTGTGATTTTTCCTAAAAGCCAAACCCCCCAATCTGGTGAGATTGAGGGGTGGGAAAGAATAATCCTGGCATCGAGCTATTGTCCCAGTCGGCAACCCGACAAGTATCTTGGCCACGGTGAAGTTTCACAACCGAGTTCGGGATGGAATCGGAGTGGTGCCATCACGTTAAAGACACCAGGAAGGGTAGAACCCTCAAGACTGCAAAAGCTAGGGAAAAAGTGGTGAAAAGAAGAATCAGGTCAAGCCCTCGGTCGGTTAGTACTCCTCGACTGCACTCGTTACCGAGCTTCCATCTAGAGCCTATCAACGGGTAGTCTACCCGAGACCTTACTGGCTTAATGCCATGAGAGCAATCATCTGGAGGTGGGCTTCCCACTTAGATGCTTTCAGCGGTTATCCGCTCCGCACATGGCTACCCTGCGTTTACCGTTGGCACGATAACAGGTACACCAGCGGTGCGTCCTTCCCGGTCCTCTCGTACTAAGGAAGGCTCCTCGCAATGCTCTTACGCCTACACCGGATATGGACCGAACTGTCTCACGACGTTCTGAACCCAGCTCACGTACCGCTTTAATGGGCGAACAGCCCAACCCTTGGGACCGACTTCAGCCCCAGGTTGCGATGAGCCGACATCGAGGTGCCAAACCTCCCCGTCGATGTGAACTCTTGGGGGAGATCAGCCTGTTATCCCTAGAGTAACTTTTATCCGTTGAGCGACGGCCCTTCCACGCGGTGCCGTCGGATCACTAAAGCCGACTTTCGTCCCTGTTCGACTTGTGGGTCTCACAGTCAAGCTCCCTTCTGCTTTTGCACTCTATCGTCCCATTTCCAACGGGACCGAGGGAACCTTTGCGCGCCTCCGTTACCTTTTAGGAGGCGACCGCCCCAGTCAAACTGCCCACCTGAAACTGTCTCCCGCCCCGATTAGGGGTCAGGGTTAGAATTCTAGCCTCGCCAGAGTGGTATCTCACCGTTAGCTCCACTCTCCCCACGAGGAGAGTTTCAACGCTTCCCACCTATCCTGCGCAAGCGAAGCCCGAAGCCAATTCCAGGCTACAGTAAAGCTTCATAGGGTCTTTCTGTCCAGGTGCAGGTAGTCCGTATCTTCACAGACAATCCTATTTCGCCGAGTCTCTCTCCGAGACAGTGCCCAGATCGTTACGCCTTTCGTGCGGGTCGGAACTTACCCGACAAGGAATTTCGCTACCTTAGGACCGTTATAGTTACGGCCGCCGTTCACCGGGGCTTCGGTCGTCAGCTTCAGATTACTCCTGACCAACTTCCTTAACCTTCCGGCACTGGGCAGGCGTCAGCCTCCATACTGCGTCTTACGACTTGGCGGAGACCTGTGTTTTTGGTAAACAGTCGCCTGGGCCTATTCACTGCGACCCTCTTGCGAGGGTACCCCTTCTCCCGAAGTTACGGGGTCATTTTGCCGAGTTCCTTAGAGAGAGTTATCTCGCGCCCCTTAGTATTCTCTACTTCCCCACCTGTGTCGGTTTCGGGTACAGGCAATTAATGATTAACGTGGTTCGGGCTTTTCTAGGAAGCTTGATCAGCGCCACTTCCCTCCCGTGGGAGGTGGGACTCGCGTCTTAGCTCCTGGTGTTTTCGCCACCTCTCATCGCCTCGACTGCTTGCACTGGTAACCAACATCCAGCTGACGTTGACCTTCTCCGTTCTCCGGCACAATCATTAATCGGTACGGGAATGTTAACCCGTTGTCCATCGACTACGCTTTTCAGCCTCGCCTTAGGTCCTGACTGACCCTCCGCGGACGAGCCTTGCGGAGGAAACCTTGGGGTTTCGGGGTGTGGGATTCTCACCCACATTTTCGCTACTTAAGCCGACATTCTCACTTCTATAGAGTCCACAGCTGCTTGCCGCTACTGCTTCACCCCCTATAGAACGCTCCCCTACCACTACAAGGTAGTCCACAGCTTCGGTAGATAACTTAGCCCCGTTCATTTTCGGCGCAGGAGCGCTTGACCAGTGAGCTATTACGCACTCTTTTAAGGGTTGCTGCTTCTAGGCAAACCTCCTGGTTGTCAATGCACTCCCACCTCCTTTCTCACTTAGTTATCATTTGGGGACCTTAGCTGGTGGTCTGGGCTGTTTCCCTCTTGACGATGAAGCTTATCCCCCACCGTCTCACTGGTAGTTTTTTTAGCCGTATTCAGAGTTTGCCTCGCCTTGGTACCGGTCTCCCAGCCCGCGGCGAAACAGTGCTTTACCCCGACTAAACTTCCACTACCGCTGCGCCTCAACACATTTCGGGGAGAACCAGCTAGCTCCGAGTTCGATTGGCATTTCACCCCTAACCACAGCTCATCCGCTAATTTTTCAACATTAGTCGGTTCGGACCTCCACTTGGTTTTACCCAAGCTTCATCCTGGCCATGGTTAGATCACCCGGGTTCGGGTCTACAAATTATGACGTTTCGCCCTATTCAGACTCGCTTTCGCTGGGGCTGTGGGGTCTTCCCCCTTCACCTGCCATAACCTGTAAGTCGCCGGCTCATTCTTCAACAGGCACACGGTCAGACGTTCAATCGTCCTCCCATTGCTTGTAGGCTAACGGTTTCATGTTCTATTTCACTCCCCTTGTCGGGGTTCTTTTCACCTTTCCCTCGCGGTACTGTTTCTCTATCGGTCACACGGGAATATTTAGCCTTACCTCGTGGTCGAGGCAGATTCACACGGGATTTCACGTGCCCCATGCTACTCGGGATGCAGTTAAGCTGGTGCCTTTTTCGACTACAGGACTTTCACCTTCTCTGGTGCGGTTTTCAGCCGCTTCGTCTAAATTTCCCAGTCTTTTGTCACTGTCCCACGACCCCAAGTTCCGAAGAACTTGGTTTAGGCTGTTCCCTTTTCGCTCGCCGCTACTAGGGGAATCGCTGTTGCTTTCTTTTCCTCTGGCTACTAAGATGTTTCAGTTCACCAGGTTTGCTCGCTCCACCCTATGTATTCAGGTGGTCGTGTTTAGGGTTGCCCCATTCGGATATCTTCGGATCAATGCTTGCTTCCCGCTCCCCGAAGCGTTTCGTCGGTAACTACGTCCTTCTTCGCTTCCGTGTGCCTAGGTATCCACCGTTAGCCCTTATTAGCTTGACCTTGCGGTCTTCTTTTTTGGCTTTTTCACCTAGCTCTATGCAGTTTTCAAGGTTCCTCTGGACTCTGAACTCAGAGCCAGCATTCTCTCTTACTATATAAGTAAGATAAGGTGCTGATTCGGAGCTTTTTTTCTTTGTTTTTGCCACCTGTGCAGGTGGGCCATCCTGGACTCGAACCAGGGACTTCACCCTTATCAGGGGTGCGCTCTAACCACCTGAGCTAATAGCCCTTGTTCCTGATTCAGGTCTTGTGTGAACCCAGAACCTAGTTTGAAAGCCAATTTTGCCTCGCTCCGACCTTTTGGGATTGATTCTTGGTAGGGACTACTTTTTTTTCGTCTTATACCCGAATTAGGTCTCCCTTTAAGGAGGTGATCCAGCCACACCTTCCGGTACGGCTACCTTGTTACGACTTCACCCCAGTCACTAGCCCTGCCTTAGGCATCCCCCTCCTTGCGGTTGAGGTAATGACTTCGGGCGTGACCAGCTTCCATGGTGTGACGGGCGGTGTGTACAAGGCCCGGGAACGAATTCACCGCCGTATGCTGACCGGCGATTACTAGCGATTCCTCCTTCATGCAGGCGAGTTGCAGCCTGCAATCTGAACTGAGGCCGGGTTTGCTGGGATTCGCTGGCTCTCGCGAGTTCGCTGCCCTTTGTCCCGACCATTGTAGTACGTGTGTCGC
>SFAU01000212.1 GCA_007096045.1 Microcystis novacekii Mn_MB_F_20050700_S1
GATAATTGACCACTGTTACATTTGGTAAATCGAGGAGTTGATCAAAATTTATCCACATAACCCACCTCCTGTTCTGTGTTACTATTATACCATGCTCACACAGAACCTAGAAGAGCCGAAACTAAGCTGTTCGTAATTTAAATCGCTTGTTGAGACGAGGCACTCTTGCACTCTTACAACAGTAAAGGGATTGGAGGAGATTTGGCTATAGGATGGATATATAGCCAATCTAAATGATTTGTGAAATCCCCCTGTTCTTCCTTCCCTCGTTCCCTCTTAGTAAAATGTCTCAGTTCGCTAACCTTCTTCACTACTAAATCGAGAAAATAGGCTCTTTTCGACTTTGTGTGATAATTTTTGTTGATGAAATCGTGAAATGTTTACTGGGAAAGACTTTTAGGAATATTTTGTTAAATAAACTATCAGTATAGACCTCGTTTCCACACAGAAACCAGAAGAGCCGAAAATATAATTATGACAAATTATCAAACAGAAATTAAAATAAAAGTTCCTTTAGATATTGACCAAAAATACTGTAATGCAACCGAAGATAAACGTAAAAAATAGCAGAGAAAAATTGCTTTTTATCTTCAATCTTCAACCTTATCTAGAAAGGAATCTCTAGATAAATTATAGAAAACAATGAACAATATTGGACAAAAAGCACAAGAGAGAGAATTAACCACTGAAATTTTAGAATCTCTCCTAAACGAAGATAAATGAATAGACGCTTCGTTGTTGATACTAAATATTCTTATTAGTTTTGTTTTATCGCTTAATAGTAAACCTAATGCTGCTTTTTAAAAAGCTCAACAGCTAGGAATTATTATTGTATCTCCCAAAGTGTCTTATTTCCACCAAAATTTGATCGTTAGTTGAAGTCACTGATATTTCTTCTCATGGAATATGGCTCCTGCTAGAGAATGAGAAAAGGGAGCAGGTCAAACTTGGTTTGCCGATTAGAATATGTACCAGACTGAGCCTAAATCCGCCGTAAATCTTACTAAAATCGTCTAAAACTGACTAAAAGTGTGGGCTAATTTATCAGCAATTCCCTCGATCCAAATTTCGTCTTGTTTAGTATAACTGCGCGCTGCATTTGCCGCCAAAATTAACACCCCTTCCTTACCGATGGGTTGACAGATTAAACCTTGGGTATTTTCTGGCAAATAGTCAAACTCGATTTTAGCGGGATATAAATTTAAATTAACTAAATAAACGGCTTTACTGGTTTCTAAAACTCTTTTGATAATATTACTAACTTTAACTTCAGAATTCTGGCTTAAGATACCGCGACGTAATAAAACTTTTCCCTGATAATAAACGATCAGAGATTTTGTCACGGTATTAGTTAAAAGTAAATGGGAAGCCCAAGCAAGCTCAATTTTGACTGTTTCTGGCAAATCTGGGGCAAATTCCAGACCTTCGCGCCCGATTAATTCCACCGCATCCGGTAAGCGGGGTTGAACTCTTTGCCAGATTAAACCCACCAAAATTAAAACCCCACTCAAAATCACTCCCATCACATCGGAACGCGCTTGCGATGGGGTTAAATCGGCAGTGGCAAAACGATTAAACATTAACACCGTACCCCCGACGATGCCGGCGAACAGGGGTAACAGTCTTAAAATACGATTGGGATCAGCTGCTGCCATAGCTGAGAACTATTCCTCGTCTAGTTCTAAAATCCGCTGGAAAAGATAGCCTGTACCTCTAGCGGTGAGAATTAACTCAGGATTGCTGGGATCATCTTCTAATTTGGCTCGTAAACGGGAAATATGCACATCTACTACCCGCGTATCCACATGACGTTCGGGGGTATAACCCCAAACTTCCTGAAGGATTTCCGCTCGCGAAAAAGCCTCTCCCGAGCGACTGACCAATAATTCCAGTAAACTAAATTCCATACCGGTCAGACGGATGCGTTCATCCCCCTTATAAACTTGGCGTTTATTGGTATCGATTTTAATGGAACCGATATGAATCACACCGGAACTGGGAATCCCCGGAGCACCATTTTTCTCCACCCGACGCAACACCGAACGAATCCGCGCCTCGAGTTCTTTGGGAGAAAAAGGTTTAACTACATAGTCATCCGCGCCCAATTCTAGTCCGGTAATTCGATCGGCCACATCGCCCAAAGCGGTTAACATAATGATAGGAATATCCGATTCCTTGCGGAGTTCCTGACAGACACCGTAACCGTCTAATTTCGGCATCATCACATCCAAAACCACTAAATCGGGTTCGGCGGTTCGGAAAGTTTCCAAAGCTTCCTCTCCGTCGGCGGCGGTGACGACTTCATAACCAATCATCGACAAACGAGTCTCTAGGATACGACGGATGCTGGCTTCATCATCAACAACGAGAATTTTTTCCTTCTGGTTCTCCAACTGACTTAACACTCCTTAGTTAAATAGTGTGATGAATTTTAAAGTTAAATAACGAGCGTTCCTGTTTATAGAATATCCTTTGGCCGTTATCATTAAGCCTAAATTTCCTATTTTATTTCTTTTATGGCAATTATCAATAACTTTATTGTCTTCCTTCCCCTCTATCATACTTAATTAAATTTGACAAGAGAATTGATCCCCAAACCACTTTTCTGCAACTTTTCTTAAAAAACATGGCGAAATCGCGAACAATATATATCTGTAGCGCTTGTGGGGCGGAATCTCCCCAATGGTTGGGAAAATGCCCCAGTTGTGACACCTACGGGACGCTAGAAGAACAAGTGGTAGCTGGTGGCAATAATCCGGCGGGAAATCGCCCAGGATGGCAAAATACTCGCCCAAATAACGGCAAAGGACAACGCAACCCGCAACCGCGCATCTCGGTTCGCTTCTCGGAAATTACCCAGTATGAACAGGAACGTTTTCCCTCTGGTTACGGGGAATTCGATCGCGTCCTCGGTGGTGGCATTGTCCCCGGTTCTCTTGTACTAATCGGTGGCGATCCGGGTATCGGTAAATCGACGCTTTTACTGCAAGTTACCAACCAACTGGCCCAAAGATTACCGCGCATCCTCTACGTTTCCGCCGAAGAATCGGGACAACAGATTAAACTGCGGGCTGCCCGTTTGGGGGTGGGAGTGGTTCCCGTGGAGTCGGAAAATAATGGCAATGGCAAGGAGAACAAAGCCTCTGAATCAACCGCAGAACTCGATAATCATCTCTATGTCCTGCCAGAAACCGATTTAGAGGAAATTTTGCGGGAATTAGAATCTTTACGCCCACAGGTAGCGGTAATTGACAGTATTCAAACTCTTTATTTTGGGGCGTTAACTTCCGCGCCGGGATCCGTCGCCCAAGTTCGCGAATGTACCTCCGCCTTGATGCAGGTGGCAAAACGGGAGAATATTACTTTATTAATTGTCGGTCATGTTACCAAAGAAGGGGCGATCGCAGGTCCGCGAGTTTTGGAACATTTGGTCGATACGGTGTTATATTTTGAAGGCGATCGCTATGCCTCCCATCGTCTCTTAAGATCCGTGAAAAACCGTTTTGGGGCAACCCATGAGATCGGTATTTTCGAGATGGTGGATCACGGTTTGGAGGAAGTGGAAAACCCCTCAGAATTGTTTTTAGGCAATCGCGACGAATTTTCCCCAGGTACGGCGACGGTGGTAGCCTGTGAAGGTACACGCCCGATTGTGGTGGAGTTACAGGCATTAGTTAGCCCTACCAGCTATGCTTCTCCCCGAAGATCGACCACGGGGATAGAATACAACCGATTACAGCAAATTCTCGCCGTTTTAGAAAAGCGCGTCGGCATTCCTTTATCGAAATTAGATGCCTATGTTGCCTCCGCGGGAGGGTTGGGAGTGGAAGAACCGGCGGCGGATCTGGGAGTTGCGATCGCTGTTGTCGCTAGTTTTCGCGATCGAGTCGTGGATCCGCGCACAGTCTTAATCGGGGAAGTGGGATTAGGCGGACAAGTGCGCTTAGTGTCGCAAATGGAACTAAGATTAAAGGAAGCGGCGAAATTGGGCTTTAAACGGGCGATTGTCCCCAGAGGTCAAGTTTATCCCGAAGATGTGGGTTTAGAAATTGTTCCAGTCGGCAAGGTAATCGAGGCAATTGTCGCCGCAATTCCCCCCCAGCAGCGCTTTGGGGAAGATCTGGAAGAGGAGGAAGGGGAAGGGCAAGAATAACGGTACAATGCTTAAAAAGATTAAATTACTTGGGAGATTTTCACCATGTCTGTGTTAGCTGTTGCTGCTTTAGCGGGTTATCTGATCGTTTTTACCGGAATTGCCCTCGGTCTCTTTTTCGGTCTGCGCTCCGCTAAAATTATCTAGTATATAAACAGTAAAAAAGCTGTAGTGATCGGTTTAACTGGTCACTATTGCCAATTCTAGGGGAGATAAAAAATGACTGTTATTCCCGACTTAAAAACTCTCTACGAAATTGATGACTCCCTCTGGTTGGAAGAAACTATAGAACTCTTGAAGAATAAAAGATATGAAGCTTTAGACTTAGAAAACTTAATCGAGGAGTTAGAAGACTTGGGAAACGAAAAAAAGTTTCGTGTTGCTAGTTTATTAGAGCAAATTATTAGACATTTTTTACTGCTACAGTTTTGGACAGAGGAAAGAGAATATAATCAGGATCACTGGGAGTTAGAAATAGTCAACTTTCAAATTCAGCTAAAAAGAGCCTTAACCACCAATCTCCGTAATTATTTACAAAATGAATTAACTAAAATTTATGAAGATGCAGTTTTCTTTGTGCGGAAAAAGACAAAGAATAAAGTTATTTTCCCTGATACTTGTCCCTACATTTTAGAAGAACTTATCGATCCTAATTGGCTACCATCTTATCATCAAGGAGATAAAAAATGACTGTTATTACTGACTTAAAAACTCTCTACGAGATTGATGATTCTCTCTGGTTGGAAGAAACTATAGAACTCTTGAAGAATAAAAGATTTGACGCTTTAGACTTAGACAACTTAATCGAGGAGTTAGAAGACTTGGGAAACGAAAAAAAGTTTCGTGCTGCTAGTTTATTAGAGCAAATTATTAGACATTTTTTACTGCTACAGTTTTGGACAAGTGAAAGAGATTATAATCAAGCTCATTGGCAAGCAGAGATAATAAGTTTTCAATATCAGTTAAAGCGCTATTTAACCACAAATCTTCGCAAATATCTAGAACAGGAATTTGAGCAAATTTACTTTGAGTCCCTGCAATACGTTCGTAAAAAAACTGATAATAAAGTTAACTTTCCTGATATTTGTCCCTACAGTTTAGAAGAACTTCTCGATCCTAATTGGCTACCATCTTGCGAATAAAGGAGATAAAAATGACTGTTATTACTGACTTAAAAACTCTCTACGAAATTGATGATTCTCTCTGGTTGGAAGAAACTATCGAACTCTTGAAGAAGAAAAGATTTGACGCTTTAGATTTAGAAAACTTAATCGAAGAGTTAGAAGACTTGGGAAACGAAAAAAAGTTTCGTGTTGCTAGTTTTTTACAGCAAATTATTCGTCATGCTTTGTTACTGCAATTTTGGACAAGGGAAAGAGAATATAATCAAAGTCATTGGCAAGCAGAACTGGTAAATTTTCAAGATCAATTAAATACCTACCTAACGGCAAGTTTACGGAAATATTTAGAGCAAGAATTTGATAATATTTATCAGAAAGCACTCCGTTATGTGATAAAAAAGACCAATAATCAAGTCATTTTTCCCGATACTTGTCCCTACAGATTGGAAGAACTTCTCGATCCAAATTGGCTGCCACCTTGCGAATAAAGGAGATAAAAAATGACTGTTATTACTGACTTAAAAACTCTCTACGAAATTGATGATTCTCTCTGGTTGGAAGAAACTATCGAACTCTTGAAGAATAAAAGATTTGACGCTTTAGATTTAGACAATTTAATCGAGGAGTTAGAAGATTTGGGAAACGAGAAAAAGTTTCGTGCTGCTAGTTTTTTACAGCAAATTATTCGTCATGCTTTGTTACTGCAATTTTGGTCAAGGGAAAGAGATTATAATCAAAGTCATTGGAAAGCAGAGATAGTGAGTTTTAAAGATCAACTAAAACGTTATTTAACCACAAATCTTCGTAAATATCTGGAGCAAGAATTTGATAATATCTATAAAGATGCAGTGCGATACGTTCGTCAAAAAACTGATAATCAAGTTAACTTTCCTGATACTTGTCCCTACAGTTTAGAAGAACTTCTCGATACTAATTGGCTACCATCTTATCATCAAGGAGATAAAAAATGACTGTTATTCCCGACTTAAAAACTCTCTACGAGATTGATGATTCCCTCTGGTTAGAAGAAACTATCGAACTCTTGAAGAATAAAAGATTTGACGCTTTAGATTTAGAAAACTTAATCGAGGAGTTAGAAGACTTGGGAAACGAAAAAAAGTTTCGTGTTGCCAGTTTATTAGAGCAACTTATTAGACATTGTTTAGTCCTACAATTTTGGCAAGATGAAAGAACATATAATCGTAGTCATTGGCGCTCAGAAATTGTTAATTCTAAAAACCAAATCGACACTTATTTAACTACTAATCTCCGCAATTATCTCAGCCAACAATTACCTCGTATTTATCAGAAAGCGTTAAATTATGTTAGAGAAAAAACCGATAATCAAGTTAGTTTTACTCAGCAATGTCCCTACAGTTTAGAAAATCTGCTTGATCTCGATTGGTTTCCTCCAGAAAATTAATAAAGGAAAAAACGAAATGCTGAAAAAGTTTCTACGTTGGCTGATTATTGGGGGAACCTTATTTTTTGTTCTCAGTAACCTTAAAAATAACTGGGATAACGTCACCTCAGTTAGAATTGAAAATCATGGCTGGTTATTTCTTTTCTTGGCACTTGTAACCACCATTATCGCTCAAATTTGGGCAGGATGGGTGTGGACATGGATACTGAAAAGCTATCAACAACCGATTAAAACCTCCGCAGGAATTGGCATCTATATGATTACCAATTTAGGAAAATATCTACCCGGTAATATCGGTCACTTTTATGCTCGCATTGTGGCAATTAATAAAGCAGGAAGTGATTGGGGAACCGCTAGTTTAAGCGTTTTACTAGAACTTTTACTACTGGTATGTGCAGCCTTAGCAATAGCAGTAATTGGTAGTGGTTTAGGTTGGATGAAATCTAGCTCAAGTCTAGGGATACAGATATTAGTTTTAGGATTAATTTTAATCAGCATTCATCCCAAATTTTTAAATTATCCTCTCAAAATCCTTAGCCAAAAGAAAAAGATTGCCCAAGAACCTGTTTATCTAACTAAATATCCTCTCGTACCTCTCTTGGGGGAAACTGGATTTTTATTGTGGCGCGGTGCGGGTTTTATTTTAGCTTGGATGGTGTTAAAAATGATTACCCCCGCTCAGATTTTACCCCTCTTAGGAACCTTTAGTTTTGCTTGGTTATTGGGTTTAGTTGTCCCCGGAGCGCCGGGAGGATTAGGAGTGTTTGAAGCTACAGCGATCGCACTTTTAGACCCAGAAAAATTTCCTGCTGCTAACGTACTTGTCACCGTTGCTATCTATCGTTTAATTAGCATTCTCTCTGAAGTCATTGCCGCCGGAATCGGGACAAAATTAGTTAAAGATAAAGCCAATTTTTTTGGTTAGCTTACGGATATTAGTCGGGTCTGTTAGCCCAATGTAACGCACCCAGAAGAAAAGTTTTGATCATTGTTAAGCGAAGATAATTTTCTCAACTCCTAACATCTATCCCCTCACTCCTAAATTATGATGTAACATGATAAATAATCAGCCAAAATATGGACACTCCCACCTAGAGAGGCCGAAAAAATGACGATTGCCAAAAGCGACGAAACTGCCACCTCTCCGGCACTGATAGAAGAAGATTTCGAGGACTTCTGGGAACCCACCCCACCCCCCACAG
>SFAU01000213.1 GCA_007096045.1 Microcystis novacekii Mn_MB_F_20050700_S1
CTATCTTTTGGTATTAACTTATTTGTGCTGTAAGTGTCTCCCTGTATAAATTTCAGCTACTTTTGAGCGTAGTTGCTCTCATCGAATTTTATTTTAAGTTAATTATTTGCATAACAATTACCGAAGAGCCAAAAAAGTTAGCTTATTATAGCTCAACAAGTGTCCGCCCCTGCGCCAACCCACCTCGTCAGCGAATTTTTTATACACCTCATAATCGTATTCCCCTGGGACACCACCGCAATCCAGCCAGACTTTTTTCTGCACGGAAAAACCAAATTTGCCGCCGCTATTATCTACCCAGAGCTTATCAATGGTGCGTAACTCTTCACAGGGAAAGTTGTTAATGCTTTCTTCATCTAGCCAGCCTTCATCTTCTCTTTTAGCAATTAACAACATTAACCGCATCGTTTCCTCATCGGCTTCGCGCCATTGGCCATTTTTCAGATAGGTTTCTAGTTGAGTAAAGAGAGAAGTCTGTCGTTTTTGTTCTAAAAATTCCAAACCTCGAAGTTTTTTAACAGGTAATTCTCGATAACATCGCTCCGCTAATCCCTGAGCTTTAGGATTAGATTGATTATAAAAATGAACAATAAAATCAGTCGGATTAGTCAATAAAGTAGCATAGATAATGCAAGCCTCGTACCAGAGATTTTGCTGCCAATTTTCCTTGAGTAAATTTTCCTGCTTTAACCGTTTAACTTCCAAAGCAATTAAATAGGACTGAAAAAGATTATGGGCAAACTCATAGTATTCATCCTTTTTCAAAATTAACTCACTCACAGGAATTAACCGCTCTACAAAATCCTTAGCCGAAGTGCTTTCAGGATAACCCAATTCCTGAATAAAGTTTTGTATAGAACTCAGTAATTCTGAATATTCAATCGTGGTTGTATTTCCCATTTTCAGGGCTAACTGTTGCAATACCCGTTGACGATGATTTTCCTCATTATTATCTAAAATCATATCAATGCCCCTAGCTTGAGGGCGAGTGATCAATTGCAACTCAAAAATTCGGCGAAATAAATCCACTCGTTGCTGAGGTAATTTTTGTCCCCAGCCAAAGTTTGCCCGATGTAACTGTACTATCATATTCAGATTTAAGGGATTTCTCGCCAAGGCTAATAGAGTAGAACTTTCCCCGGAATCATCGAGAGCAAATAACTGATTAATTAAATCCTTTGCTTTATTGTCGGCAGCTTCTTGTTTAGCTTTTAAACTTCTGCTAACTCTGGTTTCCTGCTCTTGCCAGAAATACCATTTATGCACAAAATCCTGAATATTTTTATCGGTAAATTCATTAATAAACACTTTTTGCCGAGGTTTATGCTCAGAGCTAAACGCTTGATAGCCTTTGGGACGAGAGGTTAAAATAAAATAGTTTTTGGGAAAATCATGCCACTGTTTGCCAATCCATTGACTGACTTTTTCGGCATATTCGGGTTTAACTTCATCAAAACCATCAAACATCACTAACATTTGCTGATGGGTTAAATGATTTTTAGCCCAGTTCTGAGGTAAATCTAATTCTTGAGAAATATCTTGTTTAAGATGTCGCTCAATTAAAGTCGATAAATCCAATCCTTCTGTGGTGGTAATCACTTCCTGCCATCTCCGTAAACGTAAAAAGACAGGAATTAAAACAGGTGCATTTTGTTTCGGTTGTTTTAGAGCGTAGTTATAGGCTAAATGACGCAATAAAGTCGTTTTTCCTCGGCCACCGGGAGCCAGAATTAACAACCGTAAATTTGTCCTCTTTTTAGCCCGTCGCAATAAATCCCAAATATCATCCCCCGTACCTTTAGATTCTTCTTCTGAGCGCAGTTCTAATTGACTCAGATCCAAATTAATAAAAATTTCTTCTAGTTCTGGGGTAGAAAAACCGAAGATTACATCTTCAATCCCTTCAATATCATCATAACGACAATCTGAATCTCGTAATTTAATTAAATATTTCCCGTCAGGATTGGCTAATTGCCAACGTATTTTTTCCAGTCCTTTGTCTAGCCAAACAAAAAAGCTTAAGGCTGAACCTTTACCGTGATCTTTACCTTTGGTTCTTGCTACTTCTAAAAACGCTTTACTCCAAGCTGATCCGTAGGTAAAAAAGCCCGTGACGATAAAAGTGACTCCCCCGACAATAATCGCGTTAACCGTGTCATGTTGACTAAGCCAAGTTAAGATGCCTGTAATGCTACCTCCGATAATTGGAAGGGAAGGAGCGGAGGTTCGGAGTTGATGGGCAACAAAAGCAGTGATTTTTCCCGTCCAAACTTGAGCCTGTTTACTTTCCTGGTCAAAATCTGATTCTTTTTTCTCTTCAGATTCGGATGCTTCTGGCTTTGTGGTTTTATCGTCCATAAATCCCCTTGGCTCAACCTCCTCTAATTATATTATCGCTCTTGGAGGGAGTCTGGCAAAAGTCTTACGGTCTCTAAACTCTAGCTCTCTTATGGGGTAAGCCTTCAAGCTATCGCTAACTAACAGAAACCCGAAATTTGAGTTTTTATGAGAAAAAAAGTTAGCGATTACTTGTCAACCAAGGGTTTCAGAATCTAGATTCGGTCAGGGATTTCCGAAAGTCCCAGTTGGGTTTGACTGTCCCTACGCTGGGGGTAAACACCCTCAAATGCGTCGCAATAATTTAACGATAATTATCCCCAATCCCCATCAAGGTGAAATAGGGGTAGGACTGTTAAAACGCATTCTCAATCAAGCGGGTATTACCAGAGAAGAATGGCTGGGAGAATAGCAGGGAAAACACCGCATTTAACCTACTCCTTAACCAATAAAACCACGGCATAAACTGCGATACCTTCTTCTCGTCCTACCGGTCCCAATTGTTCGTTAGTAGTGGCTTTAATTCCCACCCGTTCCAGACTAATCTTGAGAGTTTCTGCTAACTTGGCTCGCATCGCAATAAGGTGGGGTTTCATTTTCGGTTTTTCGGCAACAATTACCGAATCAATATTATTAATCTGCCAACCTTTATCGATAATTAATTGATTAACTTGTTCTAATAATTTTAAACTATTCGCCCCTTGCCATTGCGGGTCTGTGGGGGGAAAATAATGACCGATATCCCCTAAACTAAGCGCCCCCAGCATGGCATCCATAATAGCGTGGGTTAAGACATCCGCATCACTATGACCCAATAAACCGACAGTATGGGCAATTTCTACTCCTCCTAAAATTAAAGGTCTTCCCGTTACCAATCGGTGGATATCGTAGCCGTTACCAATACGAATATTCATAGAGCAGTCCTCTTGGAGTTATACTAATTATCTTATCGCAAAAGGGAACCGAAAACAGGGAAATATTTTCCCTGACTTGTCCTTATTAGCTAATTAGCTAGGAAGGATGAACTATCCCCAACAAACTGAAGTTTTTCCCGATACAATGAAAGCTTATAAGTAGCCAGTTACAATTAAAGATAAAATACAGTAAAACGCAGGGTGCGTTAGACGGCATAAATTGCTGCTTTGACTTGAAGGTAACAATCCGTCGTAACGCACCACCTATCATCAACTAAGTAGCCGGGCTCTTCTGGTTTCTGTGTGGAAACGAGGTCTATACTGATAGAATATCCGCCAAATAGCGCTGAAAGTCTTGCCCGATAAGCATTTCACGATTCCATAAGCAAAAGTTATCAGACAAAATCGAGAAGAGCCGTAGCCGGTTACAATTAAAGATAAAATACAAAGAACCAGAAGCCTGTCCCACTATCTAAGAATTAATTGAGATTACTTACTAAATCCGTTTTTAATAGTATTATTAACTGCCAATCGAACTTTAAAAACCCACTTACCACCTCCCACTTCCCACTTCCCACTTGCCACTCTATACTTGTTAATATAATCCCGTGTGCAACAAAGAAAAAAAGCGGCGAAGAAGCTTATAAACTTCTAATCTCTCTCTATTTTTAAACCTTCCCCTTCTACCGCTCAAGGGATTATAAATTGCATAGTAGAGAATGCCTAGGGTTTGATAATCCGCTAACTTTCCCTCATATTCCCGATTATATTGCTCAGAAATCACTTCCAGGTCCAATATCGGCATAATATAAGCTTCTTCCCAGAGAACATAGCTTAATCTTCCCCTTTCGCCGGTATCGTGTTTGACTCCCACTGCCAAAAACCCATCCGGTATGATTGCTAGTTCGTCGGGATTGTAATAAACTCCCATATCGACACCAAAATACCAGTCGTCCCGCTCCATCCAAATAAATGCTAATAAACTGAGTAATAGATTGGGAATGTCGTTCTGTAGCTGGTTA
>SFAU01000214.1 GCA_007096045.1 Microcystis novacekii Mn_MB_F_20050700_S1
CAGATTTTGCCATCAATAGTGATAAAATTGACTTATTAACTCAAGGTGGAACTGCCATGAATGCGCCTAGCAATTTCAGTCGTGCTGCTGATAGCACTGTCACCACTTTAGACAATTTAATCAATCAAGTATTTACTGATGCTAATGGAGCGATTACAGGTAATCAAGGATTAGGGGTTAATAGTGCCGCCTTAGTGCAAGTAACAACTGGTGCAATAGCTGGAACTTACCTAGTTATTAATGATAGCACAACTGGCTTCCAATCCAGCAATGATTTATTAATAAATATCACTGGATTTACTGGTACTTTACCAGCTTTAGGGAACATTCCAGTGGGTAATTTCTTTATCTAAGCGTCTAAGCTCTCCTTCTAAGTCACCTAGAAAACGGGTTTCTTCAAGAAACTATTTAGAAACCAGTTTTCTTTGAGAAACCCGTTTTCTTGTAATGGGTTAAATCCGATCGCTGGGGGGTTGCCGCTCTAATTTTTTCAAAATTCGCTTGAGCAAGACACTATAAACAGGTTCGCCACCTAAGAAGTGGGCTGTGATGGCAGCACAGATGCAAGTTAGTAAAATCGGCAGTGCCACCAAAAAATTATCCGTCAATTCCATCACCAACATGACGGCGGTGAGGGGAGCGCGGACTGTGGCCGCCACTAATCCCCCCATCCCAGCGACGGCAAAAACCCCGGGTTGGGGCAGTTGACCCGGAAACCAAGCATCGCAGACCCGTGCCAGCCCTAAACTGAATAGAGTAGCCAAGGCTAACATCGGGGCAAAAATCCCGCCAATTTCCCCGGAACCATAACAAATCATTGTCAGGAGAAAGCGCCCTAAGAAAACCAGCAGCAAGACCGCTCCTGGAGCTTCACTATTAAAAGTCCAGATGACCGATTGATCGCCACTGCCAACTAAGGGAGCGTAGCGCCAACCGAGCCAACCGATCGCACTTCCCACCAATAACCCCAGCAGTTGGTAAGGAAGTCCCCGCAGCCGGCCAAACCAGTCTAGGGAACGAAACAGGAAAAAATTAAAATAATAGCCAACGATTCCCAGCCCAACCCCCAAAATCACGAACATCCAGAGAGTCCCTAGAGGAACTCTCTCGAAATGGGTGATTTTCATGAAGCCCTCTTGACCCACAAGCAGCCTGAGGACAATGGCCGCCGTGATAGAGGCCACCATCACTGAACGGTAGGACAATATCCACGAGTCAAATTTGGGGCGCACTTCTTCGGTGACAAACAAGATACCGGCGATCGGGGCATTGAAAGCTGTAGTTAATCCTGCTCCTGCTCCCGAAGCGATCAGAATGCGTGCCTGTTCAGAGGAGGCCCCGATGAAAGCAGCTACCATCTTGCCGATGGCACCTCCGATTTGAATGGTCGGCCCTTCAAAACCGGCAATCATCCCCGCCCCAATGGAGAGCATCCCGCCAAAAAACTTGACCGGCAGGACTCGCCAACCGTCGAAGGGCAAGAGGTTGTCGAGCGCCCCTTCAATCTGGGGAATGCCGCTGCCAGCCGTATCTGGTGCTACCCTCCGCACCAGCCAGAAGCTGGCATAGACCATCCCCCCAGCTACCAAGCTAGGAATTAACCAATTCAGAATCGGGTAATCAGCCAGAGCGGCAGCCAGTTGTTGCCGTTGCTGGAGGATGTGGTGTACGGCCATCCGAAAGCAAGTACCCACTAAACCAGCTAGAATGCCAACAATTGCCGCCCACAGGACGACCCGGTTGAGCCGGTGCTTGGCCTCTAAAAATCGGGCTGGAATGTTGCCCAAGATATCCAATGGGGATGTGGGACCAGAATCGCTCTCTGCCATAGAAAAGGATGAGTAACTGTTAGTTTAAGGTTAACATTGAGAGTATCAATAGTCTGCCCAGACATCTCTCCTGACAACTAAGTAGGGTCTGCTGAAAAAGTTTTTCGTGGGGGTAGGGTGTGGGGTTTTACCGATTTTGAGGGGGTCAATTACCTAATTTTCAGGGGAAAAGTCCAGGGATTTTACCCCCGATCACTGCAAGGGTTGGCACTTTTTGAGGGAAAAAAATCTAAAATTCTTACCCAACAAGGTTTTTAGATTTATTCAGCAAACCTTATTTACAGTCATGAAGAAAATTCACCCCGAGTTGAGTCAACTAAGGTTCTTCTATGGCATCCAATCAGCGATGGCCATAGCCCTACCCTTGCTCATCGGCCTCTTGATGGGTAATCTCAAGCTCATTATTTTACCTGCTCTGGCTGCATTTTTTATTAATTTATTCCTTGGTAGCCTGTCTGTGAGTTACCGAGATAAATTATTAGGAATGGCGATCGCTACCTTGGGCTGTGCCGGGGTCATGAGTCTGGGAACGGTGAGTGGCCAGATACCTTGGTTGCTGGTTATTTTCACTTTTCCCTTGTTGCTGCTCTTCAACTTTATCAGTGTGCTGGGAAGTACAGCTACAGCCATCGGACAGGTAGTGGCAGTGTTTTGGTTTATCTCTACTCACCTACCCGGCAATCTGGATCTGGCCCTAGAAAGATTTTGGTTACTCTTATTGGCCGGCATTTGGGTAATGGTTCGACCCTGGGTAATATGGCTCAACGATCCCTACAGGCCAGTTAAACAAGCCATCATTGCCAGTTACCAAAGCTTGACCCATTTTCTCGAAACTGTTGCCCGAGTTGAGATTGCCGATAAGGACGAACTCTGGGATGTAGAAACATCCCAAGCACAACATCAAACTGGAACAATGATCGCCCAAGCTCGTAGCCTCTGGCACGAGGTTTATAGTAGTCAACCTGGCACTCATATTGAAGGCCAGCGCTTGATTTTTCTGATTGAGAAGCTAACTGATATTTATCGGGAAGTAATTGCTCTGACAGAAGTGGTTGTAGGACAAAACAAGAGGGAATTGGCTGAGATGGGACCAGAGCTTAAGCAAGCCTGCCAAACCTTGATCGAGGTAATGAAAACCCTGGATGATATAGTTAAATTGAGGAATACAAGCGATCGCCAAGAAATTGCTCAAGAAACCTTGGCGATGCTTACAACTTTACAGCAGCAAGTGCAAGACTTAAAGAAAAAGTTCCGTATTGGCAGTAATTCCCAGGAAACCATCACACCTAATCTCCATAAACTCATCCTGATTCTGAACAATCTGGCAGAACAAATTGATGCCACTATTACCCTACTCCTCGATCACCAAAAGCAAGTCAAGGTGGCACGACCATCAGTTCCCTTAACCCCTGTCACCCCTTTTTGGGAAATATTGAAAAATAACTGGACTTTTGAGTCGATTAATTTTACTGCGGCCATGCGTCTTGCCACTGTCACTACTTTTGCCATGTGGGTATCCATTCTACTCCATTGGCATCACGGTTATTGGATGGCTTTAACGGTGCTGTTTGTTCTCCAGCCAGATTATGGTGGCACAATCCAAAAGGCTATACAGCGCCTTGGCGGCACTATTTTAGGAGTAATCTTAGCAACCCCCATAGTTTTGCAGATTCAAGATCTGAACCTACTAATAATAATTCTAATTATCTTAGCTGGCCTAACTGCTGCCTTCCGTTTTGTCAATTATGCTTTCTTTATGCTCTTTCTGACCATGCTAATTGTGCTGATTCTAGATCTAGACGTACCCAAAGATTGGCAGTTAGCCGAGACAAGAGTTTTTCATACTGTATTGGGGGGAGCTTTGGCAGTCATCAGTTACTATCTTTGGCCAATTTGGCAGAAACGTTCCCTACCTCGAAGAATTGGCATTTTACTAGAAAAGAGTATCAGTTATTTTCAAACTGTGGCCGCCGCTTATCAAGGACAAGCTCAAAGTGCCAAGATCTTAGATTTAAGCCGCCGTCAAGCTGAATTAGCCAGTGATAATGCTTTAGCTACCGTCCAGCGCATGAGACAAGAACCAAAGCGATTTCAGGGTAATGTGGTAGGAACAACAGAGTTGATTCTCAATGGGGTTAGTTTTATTAATGGAGTGACTACCCTCAGACAACATCTTCAGCAGTTTCAGCCTTCCCAAACACTGCCCGGATTAGATGAGTTTATTGAACAAGTAACGAAAACATTTGAGAATTTGCAACAAATCCAACAAACAGGGATTAACTCCTTATCTATGCCCAATTTTAACCAAAGTTTACATAGGTTAACGGATTATTTAGAAACGATTCCAGAAGCTGAAACTGAAGAAATAAGATCGTTGACTTTTATCATTGCAGAATTACATCAACTTACAGAGAAATTAAAGGGAATGTTTGCCGCAATCCCTTAGAGTAAGGAAAGGAAAAAGACTGTCACTCAATCCACTTATCAATAATGTTTGAAATTGTCTTATCCTGCTGCATCTGAAGTATATCAATGTTGAGTTTATTGAGGAGGGGGCTATTTTGAGGTAAGACAAAGCCATAGGTCAAGAAAGATGAATAAATAGGCAGAGTTGTCAAAGTTACCCTCGGATTTTCATCAAGATAATATTTTAAGACTCGATAGGAATCAAGAACCGCATCTACCTGACCGCTATACATTAAATTAATAGCTTGGTATAGGCTGTTGGCCAAGACAGGAGTAATTTTATATTCAGCCGTGAGATTGATCAAATAAGAACTTCCTACCAATAGGGCAACTTTTTTATTTTGTAAATCCTGAAGATTGCTGAACTTTTTGGCAGGTTGCTGGGTCAATGCTAGGGTAAAGGTTGTCACCAAACCTGCCGTAATTGAAGAGGTAATCGCCAGGGAAATCCACATCCACAAATGAGTAATAAACCGGCCAGTTGCAGTCACTGGAACTTTATCACCATAGCCGACTGTTGTTGTGGTAACTGACACAAACCAGAAGGCTTCTCGCACCCCCTTAAAATAATTTTTGGGAAACTGTTCGGGATTGCGCTTATGTTCAACAAACCAGATGATATTAGCTACTGAAAACAACAGCAGTACGAGTCCTAGCACCGTTAGGAGCGCCGCTCGTTGCAAGAAGGGATGAATCAACTGCCAGAGGTTAGGGGAATGGCTGGGAACGAGTAGGGCCAGATAGGAGCTATAGTAAGGCTGAGTAAAAGCAACTTTTTTTAGGCGTTCTGGCGTAATTGAGATCGGTCCGACGAGCAAATCGAGGGTGCCATTAGCAACTTGATTAATACCTGTATCAACTTCCTTAACTATATAATACTCGTATTCTAAATTTTCTGAAGTGGCCATTCTCTGCCAAATCTCAATACTAATCCCATCAAACTTAGTTGTGCTTTTCGGTTGCTGGGCGGAAGATTTTGGAGAAGGCGAAGGTTTATTTAGGGAGGAAATATCATTGACAGTTAACACTTGATTTTCTATGACATAAGGCGGTGAAACATAGACACCGACTCTTAACTTAGGTGAGGCTTGAACGGGAAAAGCAATCAAGAGTAATCCCCCTATCACCGAACCAATTAAAGAATTAATCATAACAGGGATGAAATCTAAGGATGCAAATAAAAAGCGGTACCTAAAACAGCATATAAAATTAACAATAAAACTCCTTCTAGCCAATTAGACTGGCCATCAGAACTGATAGAACTGGTGATCAGAACTGCCGCCGTAGCCGCAAACATACCAAAAACGTTAAATTCTAGGGAGAGAGGAGTCGGGAAGAATAGGCTCACTAGAACTAAAAGTGGAGCCACAAATAAAACCACCTGCAAAGTCGAGCCAATAGATACCGCCACCGTCAAATCCATCTTATTTTTGAGGGCGGTTGTCACGCAAGTAATGTATTCCACGACTCCGCCAAATAGGGGCAGTAAAATAATACCTGTAAATAGCTCAGTCCAGCCTAATACTTTTACCGTCTCTTCTAGACTCCCGACCAGAATTTCTGAAATGACCACTAGAGCAACGGTACAGATGAGCAGAATTGTGACGGGTTTTCCAAATTTGGACATTCGGCGGTCTCGCGTAGCGAGCGCGTTGCGACCGCTGACTGGCTGAGACTGATTTTCTCTCGCTTCTAGTGCCTTTAATCTTTCCACATCCTGCTGAGACTTAAGGGAGAAAATGAGGCTTAATCCATAAAAAATCAGCAACAAAATGGCAGCCGCATAGGAAAAGTTCTGGATGGCAGCTTTCGGCAAACCGTCGGAAGTAAAGTGAATGGCACTGGGAGTCAGCAAAACTAACACAGAAAGCAGCAAGGAAGAGGCATTGAGGCGAGCAATTTCCGGTGCAAAATTTTGTTGTTGGAAGCGCAGGCCTCCTAAGAACATTGCCAACCCCAATCCTAAGAGTAAATTGGCAATAATCGCCCCTAAAATACTCGCCTTGACCACCTCCACCAATCCTGCCCTGAGTGCCACTACTGAGACGACCATTTCCGTTAAATTGCCAAAGGTGGCATTGAGCAGACCGCCTAGGGTCGGGCCAATAATGGCGGCAATGACTTCCGTTGCTTCAGCAATGAAGGCCGCTAGGGGAATGATCGCCAAAGCAGAGAGGACAAAGACGAGGACGGGTGATAACTTCAGCCACTCAGCAGCAAGAGCGATCGGTACGAAGAGCAGCAGCAAGAGCAAAAATTTGTTTTTAGCTGACATGGGGGGGGTCCTCTTGACCGTCTTGGGGTAGTTGCGGAGGCGAACTCGGTTGAGGCGGAGATGTCCAGTCGATTTTCTTGCCAGCGAGCGCTCCTAAGCTCCGACCGATCTCTGCGCCCGCTGCACCGGCGACTAACTTGCCGATCGCCCCTCCGACCAAAGCACTTCCTGTTTCCCCGACAAAACTACTCCCTGTCTTGATCGTCCAATCTCTCACGTCTGTCTGTGCGGGCGAGGCTTCCTGAGACGGCTTTCCTTGCCGCTCGACTTGTTGATTTAAGGCAACTGCTGCATCTGTCCCTAACTGTCCCCCCAAAACCTCTCCAGCCAGAGCGCCTACCATGCCGCCCGCCGGCCCAGCGATTACCGTACCCAGAATTGCGCCCCCCGCAGTCCCCAGGGTTTCACCGAGCTTCTCGCCGCTTTTCTTGCTGAGGTGTTCTGCGATCTCGATCGGATTTGCTCCCGCCTGAGCCTTGTCCGGCTCGGGGCGGAAAATTTCGTGGGTGACATCATAGCCTAACTTTGCTCCGGTGGTGCTGCCGGCAAAAGCGCCCACTTGAGTGCCTAAAACCGCCCCGCCCGGTCCGAGTGCCGAACCAATCGCCCCGCCGATCATTCCACCGGCCACTTGTCCCGCCGACATCCCTAGAAAAGCACCACCCACGGCTGCCGGATGCACTGCTTGGCTGATCTGGCCAGCGATTTGCCCGGTAGCTGAGACGACCGACTCTGCGGTTGCCGTTGCCGTTTGCAGGGCGGTCTGTCCGACTTGATTGGCTTGTTCAGCCAAGGGTTTGACCGCCGACCCTGCCGTTTCCACGAAAGCTTGGCCTGCATCTTGGGCGGCTTTGAGGAGGGGGTTAGCCGCTGCGAAAATGGACTCAGTTCCTGCTTGTAATTGCTGTACAGTCGCTTTACCTGCGGTTTTTGCCGCCTTCGCTATCTGGTTCGCCACCTCGCCGGCAGCAGCTAGGAAATCGGCGGGATTTTGAGTAACTTGTTCCCCTGCTGAGGCTGATGAATCTGGATTGGCCATTACCTCTGTCTTCCTGAGATTACCCCGGAGCTACCCGGTTGATTATTCGGCAATTTCCACTTCTGTGGGTGCCTCGGGCTTGGCTGAACTCTTGGCAGTCCTAATTTCTGCCTCGGCTTCTGCTACCAGATCATTCCAGGACTCACTGGCTTCAGCCACAGTCTCTTGCACCTTCTCAAACGTTTCTAGTCCCCATTTAATGCCACTTTTGGTGAGGTCGCGGCCGGAGTCTGCTAGAGACTTTCCTACCTCTGGATTACCCAAAGCACCAATGAGAGGGGCGAGAGCCAGAGCTGCTGCCCCAACGCCCAGTGCCGCCACTGGCTCGATGCCTAACAACAAAGCTTCTAAATCCATAATCACTAATTTACTATCTCTATACCGCTCGATCGGCTATTTTCACTAACAGTTTAACCTGCATTATTGACTAATTGCCCAAAACTCGTTCAAGTTGACTACGCCCCTACCTGGGGGGTGATTTTTTCCAGGTCTGCCCGCTGCCAGGACCACCATTCCTCTCCGACTTGTCCGCCGATAGCACCGCCGATGACTCCCCCAAAAAGAGAGCCTAGCGGGCCCTTGCAGAGAGCCACCCACCACAAAGCCGGCCATGCCTCCGAACGTTTCGCCTTAGTTAAGAGCAAGCTAAGAAGCAGAAATGGGACAGGAGCAAGAAGGGCGTTCCTGGTAGCAGGGGCAAGATCACCCCAGCAATTCCTACGATCAAACTAGCTATGGCGATCGCCTTGAGAATTTCTTTTCCTATTCCTTCATATCCAGTCAAAAAGTTTTGCAGTTCCCCCGATAACTGGTCCCAAAAACTCCCTAACTCGGCTTCTAAGGCTTCTAGAGCGGCAGTTGGCAAGAGGGCGAGGGAATCTGCCTCTTGAACGAGCGCTAAAATTGCTGCCTGCTGTTCGGACTCCGAACCGGGGTGACTCTGATAGTTGATGATCGCACAACTTGCCGCCGGGTTGATGCGGACTTCCCCAATCCAAGGGAGGGACTGGAGGGCATAAGTCAGTTTCTCACTATATGTGGTATCTCCAGCCAGTTTGGGGATGCCCAGGCGAAGGCGCCCCGGCAGCCAGTGCAGCACTTGGCAGTCAATTTTTGCCTGGTGGGCGATCTCGCGTAGCGAGCGCGTTGCGACCGGCAGGACTTGAGCGTTGCTTACGTTAGTCTGAAGGTTTAATTCAAGGGTTGCGAGTGCTGGAGTCATTTTCTTTTCTTTTCTTGCTTTCTCTACCGATCGGGATTGTCAAACATTGCTAAGTTCAACTTTAAACCAAATTAATTCAGTTTGACCTTTTAGACTAAAGGGTTTTTTGATACCCTAGAAGTGATCAAATAGCAAGGTAATCATGGAAGAGTTACTATTATTGGGCGCTGGGGCTGTCGCCGTCCTAGTTGTTGCTCCCATCGTCGGGGCTGCTGTCAACCCTGAACTAGGTAAATCCATCTCAGATTCTGGTCGCGACTTGATTAAAGGTGGCCTTAAATTCGGCATGGAAACGACGGAAAAACTGCAAAGTTCCTTTGCCGAAGCGACCGAATCGTGGAACGATCTCGTGGCCGAAGCTAAATCGGAAGTCGATACTAGGAAAGCTGCCGAGCAGCCACCTCGGGAAGTAGAAATTATTTCCGAAAGCTAAGTAGGGAGGCACAATTATTTGTAGGATGGGTTAGCGCACTTCGTAACCCATGCGGGCGTTGGGTTTCATGCTTCAACCCAACCTACGTTGATCTTATATTTAATTCCACCCACCCACTTAACTTGAGTCCAAAAATGCCGACTGACCGACAACAATTGCCTACCCAGTGTCAGACATTGAGTTGCCAGTGGTTCGAGGATATTCAGCGGCTCTCTCCTCTGTTAGTCAGGCGACTCCTCTTGTCCCTGACAGCTTATGCAGCCTGACTGCTTTACGCCCTATTCACGCAGCAGGCAGCGGACGCAACACTGGCGGGGAACTTGAAAAACCAGGTGTAGCAGATTTTCGCTTTTGGCCTTTGTTTCATTTCTCCAGTAAAATCGAAGTTCTTCACCTGACATTCACAATCAACCTCTTGCATAATTAGGGTTTGGGGCAAAAAGTTTTTCCTGGGGTGTGGGGAGATGGGGAAGCTGTCTCATCACCCCAAAACCCTATCACCCTATCTGCTCCCGACTACTGACTTCCAACCCTAACGACAATTTTTGATTTTTACCAGAGGTCTAATTTACTGATCCTGACTGGGCAATGGCTTGAAAAAGTCTCTGTTGAAATGTTGCCTCTGAGAGGGTGGGAGCGTAGCTAATCGCCACTGAAGCAGCATCTGGATTGATTTGGATTTCTTGCACGCCGGCCAGGGACTGAAGGCACTGGCGCAACCGCTCGGCGTAGGACAGATCTTGGCGCAGGCGAGGAATCCGCAGTCGCACCCGCCCGGCAATAGCATGGATGATTTCGGTATCTGTGGGAAGGCTTGCTGCAGATCGAATTTTCTGGCGTGCCTTGGGCGAGATATAGAAGCCTTCTTGGGCTTCTAGATAATTAAGCAGGTCGATCAAGTCATTGTGTACGGCGATTAGGCGATCGCATCCTTCTAGCTCCTCAACCCGCTCGGCGCTGTCGATGACCTGGATCGTTTTGATGACATTCTGATACATAGGGCGATCTTTTTGGATGTCGTCCCTCAGTTCCGCGGCAAATTGATAGAGCGAGATAGCTTCCAACTCAGGGTAGATCGATTCGGCTTGCCCAAAGACTTTAACGAATGTCTGTCCCAGAGATCTCTGCTCTGAGAAGGAAAAATAGAAAGCGTCTCCAACAAAGTCCTCGCGGTTGGCAAAAGTCCTGATAATTTTGCTAATCAGTTCGATCGCCTTCTTGTCTCTGGTGTAGGGACCGTATCGATAGACGTACCAGTACCAGCCAAAGAATTTCACCAGGACATAGAGTAGTTCTAAGGCTTCGGGAGAACCGATTTCATCGGCTTCGGGATATTCCCGTCTAAAAAATTCCAACTCTTGCTGATTGAGGATGCCGTCAAGTCGGACTTGCAATTCGTGAGCGGCGAACAGGAAGGGATTAATATACAGAGCGGCAATCTGATTTCGTTTCTGCGTCTTTTCCTCCTCTTGTTGCTCGCTCCAAGTCCAAACTGTCCAGATGGCTGTGGCAGTTGCCGAAAGTACCGATAAGATGATGCCCAGTGTTGCTTCCATGTTCCACTATTCCAATATTTATTAGCTTGGAGATTACACTCTCAGTTGCAATCTTGCCCACTTAGCTCGATAGGCAGTCTCCCCCTGAGATAGATGTCAGTATTTGTAATATAAGGGTTGTCAGGAGCTGCCAGATCATCTGCGGCAAATGGCTGATTGCCGATCGATGGGATCGGCAAAAGGCGCACTACAGTTAGCCCATTTAACAAAATCAATGTCAAAAATGACAATAGCGGCGAATATTGTGCCGGCTCCCGCAGCAAAGGCGATTACAGCCATTATCATCTGATTTTTCTTCACCCTAGCTCCTTAATTGGGCTAATTCAAGCCTGAATTGCATCACTGTCTGATTTGCTTTCATAGAATACCTCATTCGGGGTACGATAGTCAAGGCATTTTTGAGGACGATTGTTAATAGACCTCTGGTAAAAATCAAAAATTGTTGTTAGGGTTAGGAGTCAGTAGCCAGTAGTCAGTAGTCAGGAAAATTAAGAAAATAGACCTCTTGAAAAAATCAAAAATCTTCCGTTAGGTGAGGAGTTTCCGAGCCAGTAGCTGGTCGTCAGGAGAATTAAAAATGAGCATTAATCAATATTTAGAGATTTTAGGCAATTTTATGCCTATTTTTCTCATTTTTGCCCTCTAAAAAATTAATTATGTAAGAACTATAAGTAGTTGGACAAAAGTAAAGTTAACTGTGGGGTAAGGAGTCAGTAGTCAGTAAGAATTGCGGCAATGTACATTTCTTAAGATAGACAACATAATTTATGTCCGACTACTTATTTAACATCAATAGTGACAAAGAGCCAAAAATCTTAATCTTAAATTAAATCAGCCTTAAACTCAATTTAAATCTAACCAGCTATTAAAACTATAGTTTTAATAGCTCTATCCCATGAAAAGCCTACAAAGTTATATCGATGAAACTCCTCCTCGTCCCCTAAGTTTGATGCAATGGCGCATCTGGATTTTGGCGGCTACTGGCAAGTTTTTTGAAGGCATGGTCATCTTTCTGACTGGAGTTGCTATTCCCTTAATTGAGCAAGATTTTAACTTAGCATCAGCCCTAAAAGGTTCAGTTGCTGCCGCAACGCTTTTGGGGATTTTGGTGGGGGCTTCCTTATTCGGAAATTTAGCGGATCGCCTGGGACGAAAGTTAGTGTTCGTATCTGAAATGGCGATTTTTACTGTTTTTGTCAGTTTAACAGCGATCGCTGGGAATGTTCCCTCTCTGATTTTCTTTTTATTTTGCGTTGGGGTTGCTCTTGGGGCAGACTATCCCACAGCCCATCTGATCATTTCTGAGTCAATTCCCAGTAGTTTTAGGGGCAGAATGGTATTAGGAGCTTTTGCTTTTCAATCAATTGGCTCCCTAGGCGGAGTCTTAATCGGATTACTGGTACTGCGGATTAACCCTGAAGTAGGGGCTTGGCATTGGATGTACGCCAGTTTAGTTATTCCAGGAATTATTGTTTTTTTATTGAGGACAGGAATCCCAGAAAGCGCCCATTGGTTAATATCTCACAATCGCCAAGAGGATGCTCAACGCTCTGCTAAAGTTTTACTGCAACGCCCAGTTGAGCTTGCGGACTTAGTAGAGAGAATCGGCCAGCAACGCAAGCAAAAATACAAGCTTTTGTTTTCCCCTCGCTATCTCAGAGCAACTATATTAGCGGCTGTTCCTTGGTTTTTGCAGGATCTAGCCACCTACGGCATTGGTATTTTTACCCCAACAATTTTAGCAACCCTATTTACCAAAACTCAGCCTAATTTTATTTTCAAAGATATGGTAGCAGCGGAAGGTTCTGGAGCAATCGATCTGTTCTTACTGATTGGATTTCTTGCGTCGATTCTTTTGATTGATAAAGTCGGACGGATTCCTTTACAAATTGTAGGCTTTATTGGCTGTGGCTTAGGATTAGGAATTGCTTCCCTAGCGGCAGAAACTATTCCTGAAGGTCATCAATTAAAAGTATTTCTGATATTTGGCGGCTTTATCATCTTTAATTTTATGACAAATCTCGGACCCAATGCCATGACCTATGTTTTAGCGGGGGAGATATTTCCCGTACAAATTCGCGGTTTAGGTGCTGGTTTTGCCGCCTCTTTTGCGAAAGTCGGAGCGGTTACTACTGCTTTTTTCTTTCCGATTCTCAGGGAACAAATTGGTACGGCTAATCTTTTGCATGGTTTAGTTGTCACTTCTCTTTTTGGTGCGTTGGTTACTTTTATCTTTCGTATTGAACCCAATGGTAAAAGTTTGGAAAATTTTTAGGACAATGACCACAATGATTAGAACCTATCACCTTCCATTCTGAAGACGAGTCGGAGTGGCGATACCTCGACTTAGTTCAACTATCTCAACGATTACGATTTATATTAAATATTGACGGCGAAAAGTCCTTGACTATCCCAGTCCCCATGAGGTATTTTCTAGTTAGTGCAGTGCCAAAGGAGTTCAAAGTTAAACTGGCCATTAGTTACGGAGATAAATGACAATGAGTCAAGCGGAAAATACTACGAGTGCCAAGAAGGATGCTATCGAATCTGTTGAGACAACTAAGAAAAAACGTTTGGTTGTTTGTTGTGATGGTACTTGGAATGAATTAGCAACTTCCTATCCTACGAATGTCGTCAAATTTGCCCGCTTAGTTAAATACACCGCCGCTGATCAAACCCCACAAATGGTTCATTATATATCAGGATGTGGCACAGAAGAAGACGCTGATTTAATCGAGCGTTTAGGCGGGGGTGCTTTTGGCTGGGGAATTGACAGAATTATTCAAGATGCCTATCGCTTTTTATGTATGAATTATGACGTAGAAGCTGAAGACGAAATTTACCTAGTTGGCTTTAGTCGCGGAGCCTATACAGTTCGTTGTTTAGCAGGTATGATCTATAACTGTGGTTTATTGAGCCGTTCCAAGATCCGGGAATTGCCTAAAGCTTATGAGCTTTATCGAAATTCTAAAATTAAGCCAAATGATCCAGAATCTCAAAAATTCCGGGAAGATAACTCCAAAAAGATAGATAGCGAAAAAGATTATTTACAAGGTCGTGTACCGATCAAAATGTTAGGGTGCTGGGATACGGTGGGAGCATTAGGTGTTCCTGATCTAACGCCTTGGCTACCCTTGGCTAAACTCTGGAATCGGAAGTATGAATTTTTCGATGCTACACTAAGTCCGATTGTGGAAAATGCCTTTCATGCAGTTGCCATTGATGAGAAACGCAGGGGTTTTCCCTCGTCCGCCATGGAGAGAAATGAAAAAAATCCTGAACAAGTAGTCAAACAAGTTTTCTTTGCCGGTGAACATGGCTGTATTGGTGGAGGAACTAAAGAATATCGGGGGCTATCGGATTATACTTTACAATGGATAATCCACGAGGCTAAAAAGTTGGGATTGGAGTTTGATTCAACTGAAAGTTATAGTGAGGAATTCCAGATTAAACCAGAGCCAACTACTAAGTTTGATAATAGCGTGACTGGTTTGTATGCCTTAGCTGGTGAAGGATGGCGACCGATAGAATCCTCAAAAGTTGCCGTTCATTATAGTGTGGTCGAACGACTTAAGGCTGATCCCAATTATCGTCCTCAAAATCTAGCTCCTCTGCTTAATAATTTGCTGGCCTAATTTAGACATTTTCAAATTTGGTAAGTAGTCGGACATAAATTCTGTTGTCTATCTTAAGAAATGTAAATTGCCGCAATTCTTACTGACTACTGACGACCGGCTACTGACTCCTTACCCCACAGTTAACTTGACTTTCGTCCAACTACTTAACGCCCAAGTTTTGAGGTACACTTCACATTGACGCAAAACAAGGCTCTGGTATTAAACCTCTTGCATAATTAATTTTTCAGGGTTCAAAAACGGCAAAAATAAGTATTAAATGGGATAAAGTATGTAAATAGACTATTTAACTGATTATTATTCATTCTTAATTCTCCTGACTACTGACTACTGACTCCTAACCCTAACAACAATTTTTGATTTTTACAAGAGGTCTAATGTTACATCAATCCCAGAAATCGATTCTAGCCCTAAAAAGCTGGCTGTTCACACCCGCGACCAAGTCGGACCGATTCTCCCGTGCTGCGGAGGTAAAGGCCGATGCCCTGATTATTGATCTTGAAGACGCAGTGGCTCCCACCGCCAAGGAGGAAGCCCGCATAGCGGCGCTGCGCTATCTTGGGGAGATATCCTCGGATCACCTACCCTGTGCCCTCCGCGTCAATTCTCCCGACACAAGGTTTGGACTCGACGACCTTCAGGCTCTCTTGCTTTCACCCGCCGAACCCGACTATTTGATTCTACCGAAATGCGACTCCTCCGCACTCGTCGGCCTAGTGGGAAACCTGTTGCGAGAGGCCAATAAATCGACGCAGGTGATTGCGCTGATTGAGAGTACCAAGGCGATCGGGTCCTTGGCCGAGATGGTTAGCGGCCAAGTCAGGCCGGCCGCCTTTATCTTCGGTGCTGCGGATATGGCTGCGGACCTCGGTGCAGAAACCGCTTGGGAGCCACTACTGTGGGTGAGGTCATGCTTGATCCATGCGGCTGCGTCTGCTGGGATTGCCGCTTTCGACTCCCCCTATTTTGATATTGCGGATTCGGAAGGTCTTAAGCAGGAGACAAAAGCATCAGTAAACTTGGGATTTCACGGCAAATGTGCAATCCACCCGGTACAAGTTGCCACCATCAATGAGGTCTTGACCCCAACAGAGCAACAAATAGCCAAAGCACAACAGATCCTTACCGTCAACCGTCAAGGGGTTGGTGCTGTGGAGGGACAAATGGTGGATGAAGCGGTTGCCCGTAAAGCAAGGCTTGTTCTGGAGCGAGCCGGTATTGCCACTGAGGAATAGTTTTGTTAATCTAAGGTGTCCAGAAACTGGGAAAAAAATGGAAAATATACTGTCAGCGTACCGAGAAATCGGACCAAATCGCTATCGTGAGACAAACGGTCTTTACTACGAAGATTTTCAAGTCGGTGATGTGTTCGAGCACCGTCCCGGTAGGACGATTACAGATGTGGACAACATCTGGATGACCTTGCTGACGATGAATATACAACCGGTTCATTTTGATGCCGCCTACGCCGGTCAAACAGAGTGGAAGAAGATGCTGGTGGATAGCACCTTCACCCTTGCCCTTCTCACCGGTATGAGCGTTAGGACCGTCAGTGCTAAAGTTGTGGCCAATCTCGGTTGGAATAACGTCAAAGCGACACATCCAGTCTTTGCTGGGGACACACTCTATGCAGAATCCACTGTGCTGTCCAAGCGTGAGTCAAAGAGTCGGCCGACCCAGGGAATTGTCACCGTTTCAACGCGAGGCGTGAACCAGGACGGTGTAGAAGTGATGAGCTTCGAGCGGACGATGCTGATTTACAAACGCGGTCACTCACCGGAAGCCGCAGCAAATTATTGATTAGTTAAGACTTCTTCGGGAGAAAAATGATGGCTTACGAGAACCAATATCAGGCCAAGCTTACGGACAGTCACACTGCTATGGAGCAGATTAGTAGTGGCAGCATTGTTGGTATCGGTCAGGCAGCTTGCCAACCACCGGCGCTGATGGAAGCACTAGCGGCCAGGGCAGAAGCCGGGTTGATCGATGATGTGAAAGTGTATTATATGCACGCGGAAGAACCCATGCAGCGCTCGCTGCTGCGCTACGAATTGATGGGCCGCATCAAACCCTATTCCATGTTCATGCAGAAAGCCGAGCGCGACCTGATTAAAAAAGGACAAGAAGACGGCGATCGCAAGGTTGTCTTTTATGTGCCGAATTCTTTCAGCCAATCGGTGCGGTTCTTTAGCGATCACATTCATCTGGACACTTTTCTAGTAACCGTGTCACCCATGGACAGTAACGGCTATTTCACCTTCGGAACAAATAACGATTACACCAGCAGCGCCGCCCGGGCAGCTAAACGGCTGATCGTGGAAGTCAACCAGAATATGCCCCGGGTTTTCGGGCGCTCCTTATTGCATATTTCCGAAGTAGATACCATCGTAGAACATCATGTTCCGTTGCCAATGCTGAAACCTCGACCGGTCACGGAGCAAGAGAGGAAGATTGGCCAGTTGATTGCAGAACGGATTCCTGAACACGCCTGTCTGCAAATCGGCGTAGGTGGAGTACCTAGCGGAGTCTGCGAGGCGCTAATGGGTCGGCAGGATCTCGGCATTCATACTGAGGTACTCGTTCCTGCTTTAGCAAGCCTGATTCAGAACGGTGTCGTCACCAACAAATGGAAAAAAATCAACCCGGGCAAATCTGTCTTCACCTTTGCCATGGGAGATGAAGCATTCTACAACTTTATCAATGATAATATCTCGCTGGAAAGTCATCCTGTCAATTATGTGAATGACCCGGCTGTGATTGCCCAAAACGACAATGTGGTGTCGGTAAATTCCACAATTGAAATGGACTTGACCGGAGCTTGCAATTCGGAATATGTTGGCGGTCATCAGTTTACCTCGACCGGTGGCCAGTTGGATTTCGTCCGGGGGGCCTATGCCTCGAAGGGCGGTATGTCCTTCATCGCCTTCCAGTCTTCAATCAAGGATGGCAAGATCAGTAAGATCGTTCCTCGGCTTTCTGGGCCAGTCACGACACCCCGCACCGATGTTCACTATGTGGTCACTGAAAACGGTGTTGCGGATCTTAAGGGACTTTCCTCAACCGAGAGGGCGGAGTCTTTGATCGGACTCGCAGATCCAGCGTTTCGAGACGAACTCACCGCCGCTGCCAAATCAATGCATTTGATCTAGTGATTTTTATTCAGATTAGGACTAAGTAATGAGCAATTACAATGTTGGCACTTACCTGGCAGAACGTTTGGTTCAGATAGGAGTAAAACATCATTTCGTAGTCCCGGGTGACTACAATCTCGTCTTGCTAGACCAGTTTCTGAAAAACCAGAATCTTTTGCAGGTAGGTTGCTGCAACGAATTGAACTGCGGCTTCGCGGCGGAAGGGTACGCTCGGGCCAATGGATTAGGAGTCGCTGTCGTGACTTACAGCGTTGGCGCACTCTCGGCCCTGAATGCCATCGGCGGTGCCTATGCTGAGAATCTACCCGTCATCCTGGTGTCGGGCGCACCCAATACCAACGACTACTCGACCGGTCATCTGCTGCACCATACGATGGGAACGCAAGATTTAACCTATATGTTGGAAATCGCTAGGAAGCTGACCTGTGCGGCGGTTTCCATAACATCCGCCGAAGATGCCCCGGAGCAGATCGACCAAGTTATCCGAACGGCGTTACGGGAGCAAAAACCGGCCTATATTGAGATTGCCTGCAATATTGCCGCGGCCCCCTGTGCCTCTCCCGGGCCAGTGAGCGCAATCATCAATGAGGCCCCGAGTGACGCAGAAACTTTGGCAGCGGCGGTGAGCGCAGCAGCAGAATTTCTACATAGCAAGCAGAAACCGGTACTGTTGATCGGCAGCCAGCTACGGGCTGCCAAAGCCGAGAAAGAGGCGATCGAACTGGCCGAGGCGCTCGGTTGTTCCGTTGCGGTCATGGCCGCCGCCAAGAGCTTTTTCCCGGAAGAACATCCTCAGTACGTTGGTACTTACTGGGGAGAAATTAGTTCTCCCGGCACGAGCGCGATTGTCGATTGGTCGGACGGTGTAGTTTGCTTAGGAGCGGTTTTCAACGACTATTCGACCGTCGGCTGGACTGCGATGCCCAGTGGTCCGACTGTACTGAACGCCAACAAAGATAGTGTCAAATTTGACGGGTATCATTTCAGCGGGATTCATCTGCGCGACTTTCTCTCTTGCTTGGCACGAAAGGTGGAGAAGCGCGATGCGACTATGGCCGAATTTGCACGCTTCCGTTCGACCTCTGTACCAGTCGAGCCTGCTAGGTCTGAGGCCAAGCTATCGAGGATCGAGATGCTCAGGCAGATCGGGCCTCTGGTAACTGCCAAGACTACGGTGTTCGCTGAGACTGGTGATTCCTGGTTCAATGGCATGAAATTACAGCTGCCCACCGGGGCCCGCTTCGAGATCGAGATGCAATGGGGCCATATCGGATGGTCGATCCCGGCCGCTTTCGGCTATGCCCTGGGCGCGCCGGAGCGACAGATTATCTCTATGATTGGTGACGGCTCTTTTCAGCTTACTGCCCAGGAGGTGGCGCAGATGATCAGACAAAAGCTGCCGATCATTATTTTCCTCGTCAACAATCATGGCTACACGATCGAGGTTGAAATTCACGATGGCCCCTATAACAACATTAAGAACTGGGACTACGCAGGGTTAATCAAAGTATTCAATGCCGAAGATGGGGCGGGCCAGGGGCTACTCGCTACCACCGCCGGGGAACTGGCCCAGGCGATCGAGGTAGCTCTGGAAAACCGCGATGGACCGACGCTAATTGAATGCGTTATTGATCGCGATGATGCCACTGCTGATCTGATCTCATGGGGCAAGGCTGTTGCGGCGGCGAACGCCCGCCCTCATCGCTGATCCCTAACTGCCTGTCCACATTAGACCTCTCCAATGATTGTCAAAGTAAGGGCTGAAGTGGGTGGAATTAAATATAAGCTCAACGTAGGTTGGGTTGAAGCATGAAACCCAACGCCCGCATGGGTTACGAAGTGCGCTAACCCATCCTACAAATAATTGTGCCTCCCTACTTATTCTTCCACAAATCTGTAATGCTGGGGGCGTTTCCCCAGTGAGATTATCCCCTATCTTAATCCAGAGCGAAGGAGTAATTTTATGTTTAAAGCAGAGATTGTTGCCAGCTTGATTGCATTGGGCGGTTTTAGCTTGGGCGCTCAAGCTATGACATTAATTAGCCCAACAATTGAAAACGGTAAATCATTACAAAATGCACAAATCTATAATGGATGGGGATGTACTGGTAAAAATGAATCTCCCGCTTTGAAATGGAGCGATGTTCCCAAAGGAACTAAGAGTTTTGCTGTCACTATGTACGATCCTGATGCACCAACAGGAAGCGGTTGGTGGCATTGGGTGGTCGTCAACATCCCAGCAGATGTGCGTAGTTTACCAGAAAATGCTGGCGTGAAAGACAGTAAAAAGCTTCCTCAAGGGGCGATTCAATTGCGGAATGACTTCGGCTACAACGGCTTTGGTGGTGCTTGCCCACCGGAAGGCTCAAAACCCCATAACTATCAAATTACTGTTTACGCATTAAATACATCTAAACTAGATATTCCCCCCAATGCTTCCCCTGCATACGCTGGTTTTTTCATTTTTCAACATAAAATCGGAGAGGCTCGTTTAATAGCGCCAACAAATGCGCGTTAACTAACATAAGCTGTTCGTAATTTAAATTGCTTGTTGAGACCAGGCAAGAGGCACTCATGCAAAAGGCACCCCCCCCGATGTCGGGGGGGGTTGGGGGGGGGCTAATCTAAGAATAAGGGGTTTAAATGCGTCTTAGCTTATTAACTGCGGCTGGTGGGTTTGTCCCTTTTTGCCAAAATACAAGGAGGCAGCTAACTCGGATTCAGGACAATCTGTGAAGTTCTCGGCGAAAGCCTCAAGCACGGTTCTGAAGACGAGTGGTCGGGGCAACTCGATCGCTTAGTTGAACATCTGAGCCTCGGCATACCTCAAAATCTCCCTATTGTCAAGTAGTTCAATTGTTCTGTGGATCGGTTAATCTGGAGAGAATTGATCCAGATCGGCGATATCCCGATCGAGCAGTTCCTTTTCTTCTCGCTCCGATAAAACCCATTTGGGATTGGGCATTCCGGAGAAGATATCGAGTTCGACTTCTAACATAAAAGCTCTCCTCGTTGACACTCCCCGCTCTAAAGAGACGGGGATTCTTGGTTCACAGAGATTACTTGCTTAGACAGAATTGCTTCTGAAAAAGTAGAGGTATTCTCTCCCCAAGCGTTTATTGGGTCTAGC
>SFAU01000215.1 GCA_007096045.1 Microcystis novacekii Mn_MB_F_20050700_S1
CCAAATCTCGTTATCAAGAATTCTTTCAGTCAGGTCGGGTTAACTGTTATTATCTAAATCAGTTAGATGAGGGGGATTCTCTGGGGGTAAAAGTGTTACAATTAATTGTGGAATCGGAACCAAACACCTTAGCGCAAGGAAAAGAACTGATTCAACAGGTTAGACAACAATTCCAGGAGTCTTTAAAAAGACGGGACATTCTCGAATTAATTGAGACAATTCTCATTTATAAATTACCAAAAATGAATCGTCAGGAGATAGAAGCTATGTTTAGTTTAAGTGATTTAAGAGAAACTAAAGTCTATCAAGAAGCTTTAGAGGAAGGTAGAGAGGAGGGTAGAGAAGAAGGGGAATTGTCCGCTAAAAAAAGCCTGATTTTGCGTCAGCTAAATTTAAAACTAGGTTCTATTCCTCTAAAGGTAGAACAAAAAATTAAACAGTTAAATCCTAATCAATTGGATAATTTAGCTCTTGCTTTATTGGACTTTTCGGATGTGGAAGATTTGCACCAATGGTTAAATTCTTGACCGTCATGAATAACCGTCCTAAATTCGATCGCTTCCATAGACCTCTTGCATAAATCCGAAAACAAACGATAGAAACAATAATGGGAGGGACTTTCAGTTAATTATTTATTAGTAGTTGATAATCTTCAAAAATGTTGCTGTACAAGGATCCCTATCCGGGGAACTGGGATAACGGGAACACCGAAAAGGAGACCATGACTATTTTAATGCTAGTTATTTTGTTTGTCTTTGGCCAATGAAAAGAGCGATCGGCGGCTAGAGTATTTCTTTGATGATACATAACCCCCCGCACCCCAGAAAAACCCATCGCCCCGAATCCCCAATCGAGTAATCAATAGCTAGATGAAGTATAAGAAATACAAATAACAAAATCCTTGACAAAATGACAGGGATTGTTAGCAAATTCAATTTCTGAATATGCTGACAATCCCTTGACAAACCCCAATCACATAGAATTGGGCATTCTACTGGTTAACTTCATCAAAAATTGATGAGTATCAAAATAATGCTCGACAGACTCAAGTTTCAAATCCTCTGTGACTTTTGCCAGGCTAAGTCCAACAATTTCAACTGTTTCTCCCGTGGGTTGATGTGTTTGATAGTTACCCTTAAAAGTTCCCCAATGTCTCCATTTAAAGACGACGTTGGGAGGACCTGCCACAACTTCGATCAACTCCCAGTGAAAACCATCTGGGAAAGCAGCGTGGAAGAGATTGTAAGAAGATTCAAAGGTTTCATTAGAAGAACTGTATTGCTCTGAATCTCCAAGAAATAGGTTATATGTTCCTTGCTCTACAATATCTTCAGCAGTATATTCTTTGCCTCCATTAGTACTCATGCGGAATTTACCTTCCACCACAGAAAGCCACTGTTGAGGATTAGTCTTAAATGTTGCCTCCATTTCAAAAGTTTTCACCAGATTATGTGCGATCTGATTTAGAGATTTTTCGGCGTGATTAAATTTTCGTTCCTTTTCCAGAGATCTATTGGTGTGCGAATAATCGGGACGCTCTCCATAGCGCCATTGAATTTCATCGGCCTTGTTAATAACTTCTTCGCGATCTTGTACCCAAAGGGGCAAATTTTGATCTTCACTCATCATTTAAATTACCTCGTAAGCAGACTCCTTTGAGTTAAGTATTCAGCACCAACAAAAAACGTTCCCATCATTATTTATAGCTCTAATCTTCCGCCCCGACTCAATCAGTAACAAATCTTAGCTAAGCGATCGAATGTAAATCCCCGTGTATTTAAAGAAATCGCCTCGAACATCGTTTTTTCAGTTTTCTCGCTCGGTTCGGGGACGATTTCCGAGTCATCCAAAACAATCACTCGCATCATCTTACCTTCCCATCGAGAAGAATATCGGGGAGATCGCCCTCAATCCCCAATCGAGTAATCAATAGCTAGATAAAGCATAAGAAATATAAATAGCAAAAAACTTGACAAAATCGAGGGGGGGGGTAAAATTCGGGGGAATTTAGCTAAACAATGTATTCTATGCCACTCAAAAGTTCCTTTTGCTATTCCGTCGCCCTCGCCACGGTAGCTACCGCCACCCTCGCACCAGTTGCCAGCGCCGCAACTTTTAACTTTTCCTACACCTCCAGTGCTGGAACCATCACTGCGACGGTTGACGGAACCCTGCAACTGGATAACAACACGGTATTCGTCAGTTCTATCAGTAATCCCACCTTTAACGGCTCTCCCGCTCCTGCTCTTCCGTTCGTAGGTTCTTTTGACGCTTTGATTCTTTCTGGTAGTCTAACGGGTCAGGCGGTGCTATCCTTAGACGGATCGGGACTAGATTTTATCGCTTGTGACAACACGGATTGTGATAATGATGTATTCGGCTTTTACACCGGTAACGACATTGCGGGGAACGTGAGTACGGGGTTCTTTTCCGAACGTAGCTACGGTTCTACTGGAGGGGAGGTCGTCGTCCTCGCCAATTATTCCCTGACCACCGTTCCCGAACCAGCTACGGTTCTGGGTTTACTCTCGGTTGCCGGGGTGGGTTTATTGTGCAAACGCCGGAAACTGGAAGGGTAATTTTGACCGACTGATCCCCCCTGCCCTCCTAGGGTTGATTCATAGTAGGGTTGATTCATGAATCAACCCTACTTATCAAGGGGGGTGTCTGACAACTTTTAACACCTACCTACTTAACTAAAAATTAAATTGATTGGGAACGGGCCCAAGCGATTGTGGCAGCCCGTTTTAGTCTTTGATCAGGATCGAGAGATCGATCGCACGATTAACTAAAGGGAGTAAATTAGATGGTAGATAAAATCACTGCCAACGAGATATTGGAACGTTTACGAACCCTGAAACCCGAACTGGAGGAACGATACGCGATCAATCGAATCGGCATTTTCGGCTCGGTAGCCAGAGAAGAAACCCGACCGACGAGCGATATAGATATAGTGGTATATATGCCCCCCGATCTGCTTAAAAGAGTCAGACTGAAAGCCGAACTAGAGAACCTATTCGGACGGGAAGTGGACGTGATCCGCTATCGGGATTCTCTGAATCCTTACCTCAAGGCGCGGATCGATCGAGAGGCTATCTATGTGTGATCGATCGCTTCTATTCGAGTTAAAAATCGGTTGCAGGACTTAAGGTGATGGACGAAAAAGAAACAGGACTAAATGAACGGGAACTAGAGGAAATTCTGGAAATGGCGCGGGATGCGGCGGAAAAAGCCCGATCGATGGGCGAGGTAATCACAGAAAATTCAAAAAAATGGCGAGAAAGAGCGAAACAATCGCCGCAAGTGAGATCGGGTGGCTGAAGTAACCGAACCGATATTTATGGGGAATAGTCAGGGGTTCGATCGATACGATAAACTAAACGATATCCACTCCAGAAAACCGCGATGGTTCAAGCGACCGAATATCTCTATATCGTTCGAGACGACGAGATTTTACACGGGGAACCAATTATCAAAGGAACGCGTACACCCGTCCGCGCCATCGTCGAAACTTGGCGTCTGGGGGTCGCTCCCGAAGAAATACCCCTAGTAATGCCCCATCTGATGTTAAGTCAGATTTTCAGTGCGTTGACCTATTACAGCGACCATCTAGAGGAAATTAACGCTTATATCGAGCGTAACCACATTCCCGACGACTTAATCGATCCGCTGCTAAAAAATTCGTGAATAATCTCTTCGGCATCAAGGAACGGCTCTTCTGGTTTCTGTGTGGAAACGAGGTCTATACTGATAGAATATCCGCAAAATAGCCCTAAAAGTCTTGCCCGATAAGCATTTCACGATTCCATAAGCAAAAATTATCACACAAACTTGTCACATCGAAACATTTCCTTAAGATATAAGACCGAAGGTCCAGTCTGGATACAGAATTGATATACCTAGAATCGCTACTCTGGCTCACCCTCTAGGTCATTCCCTTCCAGACTGCTAGGCTATTAGACAAGATGAATAACAATCAAACTCCACGGAAACAAGGACTATACGATCCCCGATTTGAACATGATGCTTGTGGTGTCGGTTTTATCGTTCATAAAACGGGTAAAAAGTCCCACGATATTGTTGAACAGGCCTTGACAATTCTACTAAACCTCGATCACCGTGGCGCGTGCGGTGCGGAAAAAAATACCGGAGATGGGGCGGGTATTTTGTGCCAAATCCCTGACCTATTTTTCCGGAAAGTGACCAGTAATCTAGGCTTTACCTTGCCAGCAGCGGGACAATACGGAGTAGGAATGCTCTACACGGCCCCTGATGCCGAAATTCGCCAGAAAAGTCGCCAGGAATTCGAGAAAATCGCCGCCGAAGAGGGGTTAAAAGTTCTCGGTTGGCGTGATGTTCCCACGGATAACTCTAGTTTAGGCAATTCGGCCAGATCTACCGAACCTTTTATCGAACAGGTTTTCATCGAACGCGATGCCAATTTAAGTGATGATCTGGCCTTTGAACGCAAATTATACGTTATTCGCAAGCGTTCCCACCTCAATCGTCAATCTTTTAATCGTTACTGGTATCCTTGCAGTATTTCTAGTCGTACCATTGTCTATAAAGGGCAGTTAATGCCGGTACAGGTGGGTGACTATTTCCCCGATTTACACGACCCCGACTTTCAAAGTGCTTTAGGATTAGTCCATTCCCGTTTTAGTACCAATACCTTCCCCAGTTGGGAACGCGCCCACCCTTACCGTTATATTGCCCATAATGGCGAAATTAATACCCTGCGAGGTAATATTAACTGGATGCACGCCCGTCAGTCGATGTTTGCCTCACCCTTATTCGGGGAAGACATCAAAAGAATCCAGCCGGTCATTAATATTGAGGGTAGTGACTCCTTAATTTTTGATAATGCCCTAGAATTAATGGTTTTATCGGGGCGTTCTCTCCCTCACGCTGTCATGATGATGATTCCTGAACCCTGGGCAGCCCACGAATCGATGAGTGATGAGAAAAAAGCTTTTTATGAATACCATTCCTGTTTGATGGAACCCTGGGATGGTCCGGCCTCGATCGCTTTTACCGATGGTACGATGATGGGAGCAGTGTTGGACCGCAATGGTTTACGTCCTTCCCGTTACTACGTCACCACGGATGACCTAGTAATTATGGCATCGGAAGCGGGAGTTTTACCGATTGAACCAGAACGCGTCGCTTTAAAAGGTCGTCTGCAACCCGGCCGGATGTTCCTTGTGGATATGAAAGAAGGTCGTATCGTGGCCGATGAGGAGATAAAAGAAGCTATTGCCAAAGCTCATCCCTATCGCCAGTGGTTAACCGAAAATTTAGTTAATTTAGACGATTTACCAGCCGTTGAAACTGCGCCACCTGAAACTCCTGTTTCTCTAATTCAACAGCAAACCGCTTTCGGTTACACTTTTGAGGAATTACGTCTTTTATTAGCCCCCATGGGCCGGGATGGAGTGGAAGCAGTGGGTTCCATGGGTTCCGATACACCCCTAGCCGTCTTGTCCGATCGGCCAAAACTGCTTTATGATTACTTTCAGCAGTTATTCGCTCAAGTCACTAACCCCCCGATTGACTCGATTCGCGAAGAAATTATCACCTCTCCCATCACCACTATCGGAGCGGAAAGAAATCTCCTAGATCCGCAGCCAGAAAGCTCTCACCTGATTAAACTTAACTCTCCCATCCTCACTAACGCCCAATTAGCGCGTTTACAGGGCAATAGCGAATTTAAAACCGTGACTATTGCCATTCTCTTCGATCCCACTTCGGGAGTCGAGGGAATGCGTAGCACAATTGAGGCAATTTGTCAAGAGGTGGACGAGGCAATTTTAGCGGGCGCGAGTATTATTATCTTAAGCGATCGAGGTATCGATAAAAATCACGCCCCGATTCCCTCACTGCTGGCCGTTGCCGGTTTACACCATCATCTCATCCGGCAGGGAACCCGCACCAGAGTCGGTCTTGTCCTGGAATCCGGCGAACCCCGGGAAGTGCATCACTACGCCCTTCTCCTCGGTTATGGTTGCGGTGCGATTAATCCCTATCTAGCCTTTGCCACCCTCGGCAGTATGATCGAGGAAGGTTTATTGGTAGGAGTTGACCACCAGACCGCCTGTAAAAACTACATAAAAGCCGCCACCAAGGGCGTAATTAAAGTGGCCTCTAAAATTGGCATTTCTACCCTGCAAAGCTACCGTGGGGCGCAGATATTCGAGGCTATCGGCTTAAATCGATCGGTAGTCGATCGCTATTTTACTTGGACAGCTTCCCGCATTGAAGGGGCCGATTTAGAAATTATTGCCCGAGAGTCCCTACTCAGACATGGCCACGCTTTCCCCGACCGGGATGTTAATGTGCATACCCTCGATATTGGTGGTGAATATCAATGGCGTAAGGACGGGGAAGCCCATCTTTTTAGCCCAGAAACCATTCATACCCTGCAACAAGCGGTAAAATTGGGCAAATACGACCTCTTTAAGAAGTATTCCCAACTGGTCAACCAACAAAATCAAAAATTCTTCACCCTGCGGGGACTATTAACCTTTAAAAACCGGGAAAGTATCCCCATCGAAGAAGTGGAACCGATTGAAGCGATTATGAAACGCTTTAAAACCGGGGCCATGAGTTACGGTTCCATTTCCAAAGAGGCCCACGAATCCCTCGCTATTGCCATGAATCGTATCGGTGGCAAGTCGAACACTGGGGAAGGGGGAGAAGATTCCGAGCGCTACACTTGGACAAATGAACGGGGAGACTCAAAAAATAGTGCCATTAAACAGGTAGCTTCTGGCCGTTTTGGTGTCACCAGTCTTTACCTCTCCCAAGCGCGAGAATTACAGATAAAAATGGCTCAAGGGGCAAAACCGGGCGAAGGCGGTCAATTACCGGGTAAAAAAGTCTATCCTTGGATTGCCAAAGTCCGTCACTCCACCCCCGGAGTTGGTTTAATTTCTCCCCCACCCCACCACGATATCTACTCGATTGAAGACCTAGCGGAGTTGATTCATGACCTCAAAAATGCCAATCGCGCAGCCAGAGTGAGCGTAAAACTGGTTTCTGAGGTGGGAGTTGGCACAATCGCCGCCGGAGTCGCTAAAGCTCACGCCGACGTGGTTTTAATCTCTGGTTTCGATGGTGGGACCGGTGCTTCACCCCAAACCTCGATTAAACACGCGGGTTTACCCTGGGAGTTGGGACTAGCAGAAACCCATCAAACATTGGTGTTAAATAATCTTCGCAGTCGCATTGCGGTGGAAACCGATGGTCAGATGAAAACTGGCCGCGATGTGGTGGTAGCGACCCTATTGGGGGCCGAAGAATTTGGTTTTTCCACTGCGCCACTGGTAACGTTAGGCTGTATTATGATGCGGGTTTGTCATCTTAATACCTGTCCGGCGGGGGTAGCGACCCAGGATCCGTTATTACGGAAGAATTTCATCGGGGATCCCGAATATACGGTGAATTTCATGAAATTTATCGCCCAGGAAGTGCGGGAAATTATGGCCGAATTGGGATTCCGCACCTTAAATGAAATGGTGGGGCGAACTGATGTATTAGAGCCGAAACAGGCTGTAGAACATTGGAAAGCGAAAGGAATTGACCTAACTCCGATTCTCTATCAACCGGAGGTGGATCCAGAGGTAGGACGCTATTGCCAGATTCCCCAGGACCACGGGTTAGATAAGTCCTTGGATATAACCGTTTTACTGGATTTATGCAAAGATGCCATTGAAAAAGGCGAAAAAGTCAAGGCGACACTACCGATTAAAAATATTAACCGCGTGGTGGGGACGATTTTAGGCAATGAAATCACTAAACGTCACTGGGAGGGTTTACCGGAAGATACCGTACATCTCCATTTTCAGGGCAGCGCGGGGCAGAGTTTCGGTGCTTTTGTTCCCAAAGGGGTGACACTGGAGTTAGAAGGGGATGCCAATGATTATGTGGGCAAAGGTTTAAGCGGTGGCAAAATCATCGTTTATCCCCCCAAAGGTTCCACTTTTGCGGCCGAGGAGAATATTATCATTGGTAATGTGGCTTTATACGGTGCAACCAGTGGTGAGGTGTATATTTCTGGGGTTGCCGGGGAACGTTTCTGTGTCCGCAATTCTGGAGTTAATACCGTGGTTGAGGCCGTTGGCGACCACGCTTGCGAATATATGACGGGGGGTAAAGTCGTTGTTTTAGGTCCCACTGGTCGCAATTTCGCCGCCGGAATGAGTGGTGGTGTGGCCTACGTCCTCGATGAGTCGGGGGATTTCGCCACTCGTTGCAATACCCAAATGGTGGCTTTAGAGGCACTAGAAGGGGAAGAAATCAACGATTTACGCGAGTTAATTCAACGCCATGCTGATTACACCCATAGTCAAAAAGCATCCCTGGTTTTAGCAAATTGGTCGGAAATGTTGCCCAAGTTTGTTAAGGTAATGCCCAAGGACTATAAGCGGATGTTGCAGTGTATTAAAGAGGCGTTAGATTCCGGTTTAACCGGCGATTCTGCTCTCGATGCGGCTTTTGAAGCCAACGCCCGCGATGTGGCAAGGATTGGAGGTAGTTAAGTAGTACAAAATTACTGTAGGTTAACTTTATGTTAACCTACAATAAAACTACTATAATTAATCCTTATGCGAAGGAAAATTTGAAATGTTAAAATGGTTAACAAAAGCTATAAGCATAATAATAAGTTTAGAAAACTATGCTGCTTTTGCTAATTCATGTCCAGAGGACTGGCCCCAGAGATTAATCAATAATACTTGGTTTGAAGCAAGTGGTTTTATCGAAACTCAGCAAGGAAAATATAATTGTCAAGTTTTAGAATCAGGAATTACTAGCGTTTTTTTCGCTGTTAAGTGTAATAATGGTTCGGTTATCTATAAAACTGAAGATTTTTGTTTTGAAGATGATCCATCTAGGGACGATTCTAATAGAAGATGTGCTGATTTTATATTTCTAATTGATAAAAATGGTTCTGAATTTAAAATGAATTCTGAAATAATAATAAATCAGATTTGTAATAATGGGATAATGACTCAGCAACTCAATTTTATTGCTTTTCAATCAAGTTTTAGGTTTAGTGGTTCTGTTATTACAAAATTACGTTATCGTCCTGTCTTAAGGCTAGAAGGTTTTTAGGAGATTAACAAAATGTATAATCTAAATCTGGATCAAAAAGTGCGAGGTAAAAGAATGTTAGAAACTAAAGCCCTGAAAGATATAGAGTTAGCTTTTAGACAGTTTGGCTATGAAGGGGAAGATGTATTCAATGTAATTGCCTATTCTTACATTGATGTTTTTGCCATTGAAACTACTAAAAAGCTCGATAAGATTATTATGAAAGGCCGCTGCTTATCAGAAATTGTATTTCAAGACAAGACTCTTCAGGAAAAAATTCATTGTCATATCAAAAAAGATATTAATGGGAAAAATCTACCGATTTTTTATCAGTATTTTTTAGCTAAAAGATTTCGAGATATTACGGGAAAGTTTTTTACCCCACACGCAATAGCAGAACAAATGGTCAGTATGCTTCCTATTAAATCGGATGCTTTAATAATGGATCCTACTTGTGGCAGTGGAACTTTTTTAAAAGAAGCTGGAGAACGTTGGCAATGTACACCTTGTCATCTCATTGCCAATGATGTAGATGAGATGTTGGTTTGTTTAACGGAATTAGTTTTAAAAATAAATGTCAATAAGAGTCAAAATATTTCTCGATTTACCTCGAATATTTATCACCCCGATCAAGAAATTCAAACACTATTTGGTCAAGTAGATTACATTGTAGCAAATCCACCGTTTTCACTGCCAATAGACTTGTTAGAATCTCAAAGCGACTTATTCAATTTAGGCTATAGAAATAGCGATGCTCTATTTATTGATTTAGCTCTAGAGTTATGAAAGCCTGACGGACGTTTAGTTTGTCTGTTGCCTCATTCAATTATCTCGAATAAAGAGTATGAAAAGTTACGTCAAAGTGTCGAGAGAAGTTGGTTATTAACCGCCGTTATAATATTACCTGAAGGCGTTTTTCAATCAACTTCAAATACCACGACTCGTGCCGATATTATTGTCTTGGACAAAAAAGGTAAAAATACAATAAATAAAAAGACGATTTTTTCTAATATTTCTTCAATTGACATCCCCCTGAACAATCAGCAAAAAAAGACAGAAAGCAACGATCTAAAAAAATTGCTAGAAAACAAGGAAGTCGCCAAATTTCTCGGAATTTAAGTATAAAAACAATGAAAAAAAACGGGCATACTTTTTTTACAATAGTAGATACCTGTAAGATAAAAGCAGGTATCTGGAATCCCTATCATTACAAAAAGAATGACTTAGGTTATACTCTATCAGATTTTGTTGATATTCAAAAAATTATCAATCATAAATGCGATATTAGTTCGTGTCATTTTGCACCGATCGAATATAAAAACATTCCAAAAGGAGAACTATTAACCTTTGTACTAGAAGATAATTATTTAGCAAAAGGACGATATAGTGTTGTCGGTGAACAATCTCTAATTTTTGGCACTATGAGAGCCTATCTTGGCAATGTTTTAGTAACACCAAAAGCAACTTGGATCGAAAAAGATAGTCCTTTATTCTATCCTATTAATTCAGAGTTTGTAGAGATCATACCCAAAGATAACCTACCTTATTTTTGGTGGTGTTATCTCAAATCAGCTTTATTTCTCCATCAAATGCCAGCAGGGAGTGGTGGAACACGTCCAAGAGTAAGCGTAGAGAATTTGGAACAGATAATTGACCGTGATTCAGTCTTGTCGCGCCCAAGGTCGTTCGGTTTTAACTTTCTTTCGTCAGGCTTTGGCCTCTGTCCATCACCCCTTGAATACGGTTGTCTCTCTTATCCCCACTGCTGATTTTTCTCTCTTTGTCAACCCCTAGACCTGAATATTTACGTTATTCCAACCTCCCTATTGTCCAGAACTGAATCCAATAGAGAGAGTATGGGAAGAACTGAAAAAAGAAATCAAATGGTCATGCTTTAAAACTTTAGAGGAATTGGAAGTCAAAGTAGATGAATTGTTTAAGAAGTTGACACCCCAGAGGGTTGCTTCTCTCACGGGATTTCCCTTCATCCTCGATGCTCTATCTGCACTGAATACAATTTAATTTGGTATTACTTAATTGAGTTATCGGTCAAATAGAAGTAAATTACTGGAAGTTTTCCTTTAATTAATCGCATTTAGACCTTTTTTCTCGACCAGAGACAGCAGTTTTAACGCAGGTCCGGCTGGATGTTTCTCTCCCCGCTCCCATTGACTGACCGAATCTTTGGAGACGTTCAGGTAACGGGCGAAAACGGCTTGACTTACCCCCTCGCGCTCGCGCAGACCGCGTATCTCGGTGGGAGTGAACTCCCGAATCGGCGTTAGACAGGATTGATCGAATTGTCGTAGGGTTCGTTTATCGATCACCCCCGCATCGTAATAGTCGGAGATTGTCTCGTGGATCGCCGCAAACGCATCACTCTTGTAGGTTTTTTTCTCAGTCATCACGTTGTATTTCCTTGTAAACTCCTTTCTCTACTAACTTGGCGAGTTCTTCCTCGGAAAGGGAAAAGGTGACTCTCGCCAAGTCTTTAAATCCTCGCTCTTCGTCCTTGTCTATGTTCTCCCGTTCACTTTTCGCAAATCCGTAAACAAAGAAAGCTTTGTCATTGCGTCGGTAGAGGATAATCGACCTGTAACCGCTGGACTTCCCCTCATTGGTGCGCGAGAGCCTCTGTTTGATGACACCGCCGCCATAATCGGCATCTATCCTCCCGGATTCCACATCCTCGATCGTTTCCCATAGCTTTGCATCGCTGATGTTTTCCTTTTTTGCGAACTTGGTAAACCACTTATTCTTGAAAATCCGCAAACTTGACATTTTGGGTGGCTTTTCTCTTTACATTTATTATATAGAACTTAGTTCTATAGTTCAAGGGGATTTATCGACAAAAAACGGTTTAGTTATCATAGTATTGTCAAACAATGTTTAACGGATCGTGGAACCATTATTCGTCTTAATGGCGCGCTAGTTGGTATTGTTCAAGATGTTGTCTTAACTGCCTATAACCCCAAAGATGTTTACTTGATTCAATCTCAATATGTAAATCAAGGAATTTGGGCTTAGGATTTTGTTAAAAATTGCCAAAACCTGTAAGTTATCACTATTGTTTCTCCAAGGTTCTACCTTGGAATGAGGGCGGGGAGGGTCTCCCTCCTTTCCACATTTAATAGGATTTTTACTTAACAAAGCTGAAAGAAAAACCGAAGTATCAAGAATAACAAGAGGTGAATCTTGAGCAAACATCTATCATCAACAAAAATGCACTCTAGGTGCTAAAATGTTATAAAGTAACCCAAAATAAAGATAAATGGATACAGATAAAGTCATGAAATATCGTCAAGCTGTCCAAACTTTATTAAGTCGTTATGTGGCGGAAGATGTAGTCGGTGAAGATATAGAAGTTCAATTAATTTGTGATGTTGAGCGAGATCATTATCAATGGATGAATGTAGGTTGGGAAGGCTTAAAACGAGTATATCGATCTATTGTCTATTGTGCATTTTGATATTCGTGAGGATAAGATTTGGTTACAGCAAAACTTAACTGACTTGAATCCGGCTGAGGATTTAATGGCAATGGGTGTTAAAAGATAAGATATTATTTTAGGTTTACATCCCCCTTATAAACGACCTTATACTGACTATGGTTACTAACTCTTTGTTCATCAATATCAGGGGGGAAAGTGACTCAATAAAAGAGTGCTATCACTTAGATTGGCAAGAATAAACTAGACTGATAATAAATCATTTAGATAATGTTTTGTTTTCTAGTATCTTCTATTTTCTATAAACCTGATCGTGACTACCAATATCAATTAACAAGATGATGATTTCTAAATATTCTCCATCTTCCGAAAAACTAAAAATAATTCGACAATCGTAAGCTACAGTACAAGACCATAACCCTTCTAAATTACCACTTAACTTATGGGTTTTTAAAGACAGTGTAAATGGGTCTTCTGCCAGTTTTCTAAGTACCTCGAAAATTTTAGGTTTTAACTGGGGATTTTTCTTGATTAGCTTCTTAAACGAACGCTTAAACCCATCACTCCATATTAGAGCCATTGTTAATCCTCATTCAAATCAGCAATCAAATCCTCTACGGTTCCCCTTTTGACTGTTCCAGCAGCGATCGCTTCTTGTAATTCCTTAAAATTAGCCAAAATTTCTTTTTCTTTAGCTTCAGTCCTATATTTACGAAAAATTTCTAATAATAAATCTTGCTCATCCCCTGATAAACCCTCAAAAGATTTGATCATTTCCTGTAAAGTCATCGTTTCACCTCTTAACTCTTGATAAAAACCTGTCTATTTTTATTAGAACAAAAAATTCATCTATCAACCTTTAATTATTTTCAAAGATTACCTTGTTATAAATATCTGCCATCTCTACCTCAATCCGCAAAGATTTTAAAGTTATTATAGTAGGATTTTCATAAGCTGTAAACACCCAGCGAACGCCTTCCTTTTGAAAATGTTCAATATAACATTTTTCCTGAGAAATCAATAAATATTCCTGAAAAGTTGCAATAGTTCGATAAGCAGCAAACTTTTCTTCTCTATCGTAATTAGCAGTAGAAGAAGACAAAACCTCAGTAATCAAAACAGGATGAATTAAAGTATCTTTGCGTCCTTCTTGATAAGTCAGAGGTTCAGGCATCACCATAATATCAGGATAGGTCGCTATTTGACGCTCAGGTATCCATAAACGCTGATCGGTGACAAAAACGGCATAACATTGATTCTTTAGTCCAGTATATAAAGCCACTAATAAATTACTAATAATGCGATTATGAGTCGGTGTTCCTCCTGTCATAGCAATAATTTTTCCATCAACATATTCATGACGAGTTTGGGATTGTAGTTCCCTTTCAAAATATTCACTAAGACTGTATTTTTCAGTAAGAGCGGTCATGATGATGATTGTTTAAGAATAAGCATTTTGCTGCGTTTTTCATTGTTCCCCAATTCTAACAACAAAAAAGCACCCCCTTGCGGGAGTGCCTTTTCCTTCAGACTAGGAATTAACCATTGATAGCAGGAGCAATCAGAGCCACAGGAGCCTGTTCGCCACTAGCCAAGTCT
>SFAU01000216.1 GCA_007096045.1 Microcystis novacekii Mn_MB_F_20050700_S1
AAAAGCCAGGGAAAAAATCGAAGAAAAAATCGAACGTCTCACAGAATCAACGAATCAAGACTTTCCCGATTTGGGACAATGGTTTATTGATATCTATTATGATAAGACCTAGTTTGTAGCAGAAGTGTTGCATCCTGCAATAAAACTTTACAATGCTTGGGTTTCACCCAGGTAAAATCTCTTGTTTATTGAGAATAGAGTCATTGACTGCTCAAATTTGGTATCATCAATGCCAATGCACAACTTGGACAATATCCTCAAAATATTAACATTCAACACTTCTGAGTTTGTAGTTAACTAAGATGGTTAGCTAAAAACTGTCTTTGATTCTTTAACTTGTTCTTGTTATACCATTTTTCTTTATTTGCGTCACAACGAATGCCGGCTTGGCAAGCATTCGAGCGTGGATGTCTGTCATGGATTTAGAAATTTGGTATTATACTCGAAAAAGCTCGGAAGTATAAAAGTTTGTGCTGCCTATTTTTTCGGAAAAATAGGTTGTAATGGGAGACTCTTTGTTTTCCTATTTATCTGAAAGAATTAGGGGAAATTCAGCAGTTACCCCTAGGGGTTGCCTTGATGGTACTCACTACTGTCGAAGAAACCCAAGCACCAGAAAAAGCCCGCTATTTACTGGCACGAACCCAACAGCAAATTGCAGATACAGAAGCAGGTCCACAATTATGGTCTATAAATTTACTAACTTGAGTCGGCAGGAGGTGGAAGCGATGCTAGGACTACAATTGGCAGATACAAGGGTATATCGTGAAGCCAAGGAAGAAGGACGACTGGAAGGACGACTGGAAGGAGAATCTGCCCTGATTTTGCGTCTGTTGCAACGTCGCTTTGGTGCGGTGGATGAGGTGTTAGCTGCCCGGATTCAGGCTCTAGAAATCGAGCAATTAGAGTCCTTGGCTGAGGCTTTGTTGGATTTTACGGCATTAAACGACCTAGTGCTTTGGCTAAATCGCTACTCGCAACCGCTTAACTAAACTTAGTCAAACCTAAGCCATCTGAAAGGGTGAGTTGGGAAATTTTGATTGCCCTTGTCACCCATCCCTACTGATGGGTGACAAGGGCATTCCTCGTCAGAGGGCAGACAAAAGTTTATGCGGATGGCGAGACTCGAACTCGCAAGGCGTAAGCCACACGCCCCTCAAACGTGCGTGTCTACCAGTTCCACCACATCCGCTTGATTTTAGCCTAACCACTATAGCACAGAAAAAAAATAATCTGCAAGCAACTTTTAAAAATTACTGCCGCACAACTTTCGCGCCACCTGAGTTAGTACGGATAAACCTTTTAGGGAACCTTGAATCAAATGGAAGGCCGCAACCGGACGAGTTAACATTTGTCGAGCTAGGGGCAATGGTAGCAGCTGACCTTGATTATCAATTGCCGGAGCTAAATCGGGTAAATCCTGCGTCACCTCATCGCTAATCACGCGCACAATTGCCACTTTTTGCCCCGCTAAAGCCGCTAAAATCCTTGCTCCTTCCATATCTACCACTTCATAGCCCCCCCGTCCTAAACGTCGTTTTTCCTCGGATCGGCTAATCAGGCGATCGCAGGTTAACCCTTTGACGAGACTATATCCGGTTAATTGGGCGATTTCTGCGGTTATTTCTGGCTCACACTGCCAATAATTGCCCTTTTCAGCGCCACAACCTTGACAGATTACCCCATCTCCGACTCGATAGCGATCGCTAAGACTGCCCGCTAATCCCATAACCACAATTTTTCCCGTGAACTTATTAAGAAATTCTAGAGATTGCCTAGAGACTGGGGAACTGTCGAGGAATTCTGGAGCGCCAAGGTTAATCGGGATAATTTGCGGGGCTAAATCGCCGATTTTCCTTAATCCTCGGCGGATTGAGCTATGCTCGGCCCCCCGGGGAACGAGAATAATATCTTCAGGTGTGAGCATGAAATTTTTGAGAAAGTTTCCTAATTAGTCCATTGAGATGTTATAAATAATAGTAGTGAACTAATTAGGAATAATTCTTAAGTAAATAGCCCTGCCACTGACTGGGCGATTGTCTTTCTCACCATGAAAAAGTCTGTCATTCTGCGTTTATCCGAGGTTAACAAGCGTTTTCCCGCTTCTCCTACTCTAGCTGTTGATAATATCAGTTTTAGTTTAACAGAGGGCGAAATTCTCGGATTATTGGGACCGTCGGGCTGCGGTAAAACCACTCTACTGCGGATGATTGCGGGATTTGAAAAACCATCTCAAGGAGTAATTGAATTGGGAGGGCGAATAGTTGCCGACGAAAAAACCTTTATTCCCCCAGAAAAACGCAATACGGGCATGGTTTTTCAGGATTACGCTCTTTTTCCCCATTTAACCATTGCTGACAATATCGCCTTCGGGTTAAAAAATTCTGGGGAGAAATTATCGAGCAGAGCTATTAACGCTAGGGTGGCGGAAACTTTGGATTTAGTCGGATTGCAAGGACTAGAAAAACGTTATCCCCATCAGCTATCGGGAGGACAACAGCAAAGAGTCGCCCTTGCCCGCGCTTTAGCTCCAAAACCCTCTTTAATCCTCTTAGATGAACCTTTAAGTAATCTCGATGTGCAGGTACGGCAACGGTTACGGCACGAGATACGTCATATCCTGAAAGCGACCGGTATCTCGGCCATTTTTGTCACCCACGACCGGGAGGAAGCAATGGTGATTAGTGACACAATTGCGGTCATTTGTCAAGGAAAATTAGAACAAATTAACAATCCCGAAGAAATTTATAGTCATCCGGCCTCGCGATTTGTGGCCGAGTTTGTCACCCAAGCTAACTTTCTCCCCGCTAGACGGAAGGGGGAACAATGGCAAACCGAGATAGGACTCTGGACAATTCCTGATGGTCAAGATTTGGACAAAGGGGAATTGATGCTGAGAGAGGAAGATGTCAAAATTAAACCGGATGAGACGGGAGAGCTAGTTATTTGCGATCGCCAATTTTTAGGGCGGGAATACCGTTATTGTCTGCTAACGGCCACCGGCAGCCAAATCCACGCTAGAACAACGATTAACACCCAGTTAGACATCGGTACAAGGGTAAAACTAGCGATTATTCCCGATAGCGTCCGTGTATTTGTCGATTGATAACTGATACTAAATCCTGTTTAAGGGGTGTGGGGTGTGGGGTGTGGGGTGTGGGGTGTGGGGAGCTTTTTCAGTAAACAGTAAACTAAAAACTCACATCTGATAACTGATAACTGATAACTGATAACTGATGCAAGGCTGACCGCTAATATTGATATCGATCGCGATTTAGGACTAGGGTGGCATTTTTAGCGACAAAATCAATAATTTTTTTGGCCACATCAACACCGGTGGCTGCTTCTATTCCTTCCAAACCGGGAGAGGAATTCACCTCGATAACCACAGGCCCGTGATTGGACCGTAATAAGTCCACACCCGCAACCCGTAAACCCATGGCTTTAGTGGCCCGTATAGCCGTACTGCGTTCCTCTGGGGTTAATTTTATCTTTTCTGCTTTGCCACCGCGGTGAAGATTAGAACGAAAATCCCCTTCGGCCCCCTGTCGCTTCATCGAGGCCACCACTTTTCCATCGATGACAAAACAGCGCAGATCTGCCCCACTGGCCTCTTTAATATATTCCTGTACCAGAATGTTAGCTTCTAATTGCCGAAAAGCTTCAATAACTGACTTGGCTGCTTGGTCGGTTTCCGCTAAGACTACCCCAATACCTTGGGTTCCTTCTAATAATTTAATCACCAGAGGGGTGCCGCCGACGGTTTCGATTAAACCATCGATATCTTGAGTTGCGTGAGCAATTCCCGTCACTGGTAGGCCTATCCCTTCCCGAGCGAGGATTTGCAGACAACGCAATTTATCCCGCGACCGAGAAATTGCCTGCGAGTCGTTGGTAGTAAAAACATTCATCACCTCGAATTGTCGAACGACTGCGGTTCCATAGAAGGTTTTTGAGGCGGCAATACGGGGGATAATTGCGTCGAAACTCTCCAAGGGTTTACCGTTATAGACAACCGTAGGTTTATGGGAGGTGATGTTCATGTAACAGCGCAAATAATTGATCACCCGTACCTCATGGCCTTGAGCTTCTCCCGCTTCTTTCAGTCGCTTGGTCGAGTAAAGAGAAGCATCTTGCGATAAAATAGCGATTTTCATAAATTTTCGCTTAAATATTGCTTTTACAACTGAATAGCTCCTTATTCCCCCATATTGACTTTTTTTGCCGGCAACTCATAAAATTTCTGCTCTCGATCGAAGTCCATCGATTATTATGGCGCTGACAGTTCCCTTTGAACAGTTAGGTTACAGCAGTTATCTTAATGGTCAGAGACGTTGATAAAACCCAACCGACTCGGAATCAAGATTAAATGAAGATCGACAATGGCTAGAAAATAATATTAGTCCCCAGGTGGTTTTTGAAATCCTCTCTCCGGGTAACACCCTCACGGAAATGGCCAAAAAACAGCTATTTTATCAGCGTTATGGGGTCGAGGAATATTATCTTTATGATCCCCATAAAAACGATGCCAGTGGTGGGATAAGAGGCGAAAATCAGCTAGAAATTCTAGAAACTCTCGATAATTGGGTTAGTCCCCGTTTAAGCATTCGTTTTCAGTTAGGAGAACCGGAAATGTTGCTGTTTTATCCCGATGGACAAGCTTTCACTAGCTATAATCAGGAAAAACAACGAGCGGAACGATTGGCCAATAAACTGCGGGAATTAGGCATTAATCCTGACGAAATCTAGGTTTATCTTTTGATCTCACTTTAAAGTTAATTTTTGTTAAGAGACAACTAAAAAATAGCCCTAGTGGGCTATATGTATTTTCAGTATGATAAAGTTAGTTTGCTTAGTACACAAAAACTGACGTTTAGGGATAATTGCTTTAACCACGGCTAGTCGGAGTCCTATAGGTAAAGTTTATCTCGTAAATCTTCAGTTTTCAGTGCCAAGTTTACAGTCTCACTGCCAACGGGTAGAAATTTCACAGGTACATTATAAATTGTATATGATATTTGATGACCAATAACAAAATTACAGTTAACGACTATTCATCCACTAGATTATCAAGGGCGAGATTGACTCTCAAGGTTGATGGTCCTTATTTTCCTATGGTGAAATTCCAAAAACTTTTAGAGAGTTTTTCTATAATCCTGACGGAAATTGATCAAGAAATATCAGATACGGGAGAGGTGGGAGTAGAGTGGGCAATTACGGAAGTTCAACAAGGAAGTATTATTATTACAGCCGAAGCAAATATCCTTGATGAGCAGGTGGAAACTGAGCGTCCTCAAAAAATTATCAATGTTTTTAGAGATAGTTTGGAATTGATTAAGGAAAAACCTCAATGTCCCTTGTACTTCAACAATAAAGCTCTCTATAATGTCAAGAAGTTTAGCGAATTAATTGATCCAAATGATTTTGCTGATATCGAGTTTTCTACGGAAAATTGGAGGTTTTATGTTACTAAAAATATAGCTGCTAATGTAGATGAAATTACTCAAAAGTTTTACAGTATTTATGGCTCTATTGAAGGTCAGTTAGTATCTATTAATATTGCCAAGCGTCAAAATATGGGGATTCGTAGCCTAACTGATGACAAAATTATTAGATGTTTTTTCCCTAAAGAACTTTTTGAACAAGCTAGAGAAGCTTTGGGAAAAAGAGTTTATATTTTTGGGTTAATTCGGCAGTATTTGCATGGAGAAAAAATCAATATTCAAGTGCAAGAAATGAAAGTTTTTCCTAAAAAATATGCTGCTTCTTCCCTGTCTAATATTATCAATTCAATTAGAGGTTAGTCTTGAAAAAAAAGTCGATCAAAAAACATTATTGTGATTCGGGAATCTTTATCAGTTTTTTCAATGAAGAACCCCAGTATTATGAACAATGTAAGAATATTTTACTGGGAGCAGAACAGGGATATATTGAACTCTATACATCTGCTTTTACCATGGCTGAAGTTGTCTATATTAAATCTCTAAAAGCGAAACGAGATTTATCTGATTTGGAGCAGGAAGCTATTATTAACGACCTATTTTCTAATGAATGGATAAAGTTAGTACAATTTGAACGAGAGACATCGGAAATCAATCGTCATCTGGTTAGGAGTTATAAACTACAACCCTTTGATGCACTACATCTCGCTACAGCGATTAGGATGAAGGTTGATTATTTTGATACCGTAGATCAAAAATTAATTGATAAAGTTTCACAAGAGGTTAATCTTATTCCCAATTATCCCAAAAAAGTTATTATACAAAAGCCATTTATCGAGGGTTTTCAGCCTCCCTTACCATTTCTATGATTAAACTGATGATATATAATAATTAGCAATTAAATAGACTCGATTAATATTGTCAACATACCAGGGCAAAAAAAGGTGGGACTTGCCCACCTTTGTCACTAAACTATTGTCCTTTCTCCACTGCTGCCACCATCAATAAAGTCTTGAGGACAGAATCAGGATTAAGACTGATGGAATCGATGCCTAATTCCACTAAAAATTGAGCAAATTCGGGGTAATCACTGGGGGCTTGACCACAGATACCGATTTTGCGATTATGGGCTTTAGCGGTTTCAATGGCCATTTTCACCATGCGTTTAACTCCCTCATTCCGTTCATCAAAAAGATGGGCAACTAGGGCAGAATCCCGATCTAATCCTAAGGTTAATTGGGTCAAATCATTAGAACCGATCGAAAATCCGTCAAACACCTGAGCAAATTGGTCGGCAAGAATGACATTACTTGGTAACTCACACATCACATAAACTTGCAAACCATCAACCCCGCGTTCGAGACCATTTTTCGCCATTTCTTCGAGGACTCTCATCCCTTCTTCGGGGGTACGACAGAAAGGAATCATCGGAATCACATTAGTTAATCCCATTTCTTCCCGGACCATTTTCAGCGCCCGACATTCCAAAGCGAAAGCCTCGCGATAATTAGGATCAGTATAACGGGAAGCGCCGCGCCAACCGATCATCGGGTTTTCTTCCTTGGGTTCAAAGGGTTTGCCACCCAATAAATTAGCGTATTCATTGGATTTAAAATCAGACATCCGCACAATTACATCTTTGGGGTAGAATGCGGCTGCAATCATGGCAATTCCCCGGGCCAATTTATCGACGAAAAATTGGGGTTTATCCTCGTAGTGTTTGGTTAATTCGGCGATTTGGTCTTTTACGTCCCCTTCTTCCAGTTCCTGGAATTTCAGCAAAGCGCTGGGGTGGGCCTGAATATGGTTAGCGATAATAAACTCTAGACGCGCTAAACCGACACCTTGGGCAGGAATATCGGCAAAAGCGAAGGCTTTTTCAGGATTACCGATATTCATGAGAATTTTTGTCCGAGTTTGGGGCAAATTATCCAGGTGAGTTTCGCAAATTTCAAAGGGTAGCAATCCCAGGTAAACTTTCCCTTCATCCCCTTCCGCACAGCAAACGGTGACTTCCTGTCCGGTTTTAATCGTTTCCGTGGCATTATTGCAACCCACGATCGCTGGAATCCCCATTTCTCGTGCGATAATAGCGGCATGGCAAGTACGACCACCTTGATTAGTCACGATCGCGCTTGCTTGTTTCATAATCGGTTCCCAGTCGGGATCCGTGCGATTGGTGACGAGAACTTCTCCCGGTTTAAAGTTGTTGATTTTATCGACACTGAGGATGACTCTGGCTTTTCCTTGACCGATTGCCGCACCTACACTCCGTCCCACCGCTAAAACTTGACTTCTTTGCTTAATCTCGTAGGATTTAAGGATATTAGCGGCTTTTTGCGATTGTACGGTTTCTGGACGCGCCTGAACGATAAACAGTTCTCCCGTGATCCCATCTTTTGCCCATTCGATGTCCATGGGGGTGTAGGTTCCGCGCACTTGCGAGTAATGTTCCTCGATTTGGGCTGTCCAACGGGCTAAAGTAAGGATTTCTTGGTCATTAATGCAGAATTGATCCTGTTCTAGCTTGTTAACTCGGATATTCTTGGTTAGACGCGATCCTCCATCATCGTAGATCATCTTGATCGCTTTACTGCCGAGGCGTTTTTCGAGGATGGGTTTGTAACCGCTTTTAAGAGTCGGTTTAAAAACCAGATATTCGTCGGGGTTAACAGCACCCTGCACGACATTTTCCCCTAAACCGTAGGCTGCCGTGATTAAAGCGGCATTTTTGAACCCTGTTTCCGTATCGATGGAAAACATCACCCCGGAGGTGGCTAGATCTGAACGCACCATTTTTTGGACACCGACGGAAAGGGCGACGGCAAAGTGATCGAAACCGTTATGATGACGGTAGGAAATAGCGCGATCGGTGAATAAAGAGGCAAAACATTTATGGCAAGCTTCTAAAACTCCCCTCACTCCTTGCACGTTGAGATAGGTTTCCTGTTGTCCGGCAAAACTCGCTTCGGGTAAATCTTCGGCAGTGGCACTGGAGCGAACGGCCACATCGATGGAATGATAGAGATCATCGCCATAACGTTCACAGAGTCGGCGATAGGCAATAGCGATCGCATGACTTAAATCATCGGGGAACGGTGTATTTAAGATTAATGTGCGCGCTTGTTTACCTTTTTCTTGCAGGTTCTGCACATCGTTTTCGTCTAAATCTTGGAAAATTTGTCTTAATTGTGCGTCTAGTCCGGCTTTTTCGACAAAGTGACGGTAAGCGTAAGCGGTGGTGGCGAATCCTGTGGGGACATTAATCCCTTTCGGGGTTAATTGTTGGATCATTTCGCCTAAGGAGGAGTTTTTCCCGCCGACTAATCCCACGTCTTTGCTGTCTACTTCTTCAAACCACAGAATTAATGCTTGTTCTCTAGAGGTTCTCGCAACATCTTGTAGTAGCATCATAAGTATTTTTACCTCTGTACTTTATACTTCCAGTTTAGCGAGATACCATCTTCAGACACCCTTGAGTTTGATATTTATTTACAAAACTCTATAATAGCCAACTCAGCCACGATAACCTTATCTCTAAAGGGTTTAATTGTCTAGCTTTTGATACAAAAATTAACAAACTAATCAGGAGTCTCAACAGTAACTTTCCTGAATGATAAGTACCTAGGCTAAATTAATTTTAGATGAGCTTGCATAGGTAATTGTTAACGTAATCCTTAGCAGGCAAAGCTTTCACTTATCTAACTCTACAATAAAAAAACGGCAATTAATTTTGCATGACTACTTAGCCTCGAAAATGTCTTGACTGTCGAATGAAGTTCGATGTAGACTATGGAATATATAGTATCAGACAGTGATGCAATTCAGACTTGAATGAGCCTTTTAAATAGACGAGCATTTATTTAACCTAAAATTACCACTCATCTCAAAGTAGAACAGATGAACGAGCCATCAGATAATTTAAAAGAAAGAAAACTGCAAGCAGAAATTGAGAAAATTAATGCAGAAAAAAGCAAAATTCTCGAAGAAGCAGAAAACCTTAAAAAAACTACTATTTGGTCTTTGAGAGCTAACTTTGTTTCGATTATAGGAGGTGTATTTATAGGGGGATTGGGAATCCTAGCATTGATAACAGGGTCACAGCAAATGGCTTTACAAGAAAAATTAGTTGAGACTAAAAAGCAAGAAGTATTGGAGCTTGAAAAGAAAATAAAGCAAAAATCTCAGGAAATACAGCAACAATCCCAGAAAATACAGCAAAAATCTCAGGAGATAAAAAAGCAACAAGAAAATATAGATGAAAAGAAGAAAGCATACGATGACTTGCAAAAAAGTTATGCCGAGCTTGTTAAAACGAAGAATGAACTGGCAAAGGCTCTAAATCGTACTAAATTAGAAACACAAGGAATTGTATATATTCAATTTCAAGGCTCTCTAGAGCGAAATTCAATGAAGGAACTAGCCAAATTATATCAGCAAAAAGGATTTCAAGCGCCCGGAGTTGAAAGAATAGCTGGTCATTACCGAAATGAGGTGCGTTTTAATCCATCAGATGCTGAATTGGCAAGTCAAGTTGCTACAATAGCACAGAATTTTTTTGATCAAAAAAGCTGTCCTATTGAAAACATCAAACTTAATCCATTGAAGAAGAATAATAATGTACCCAAAGGACAGATAGAGCTATGGATACATCATAGCTGTAAGTAATCTCATATCTTAATTATTTTATTTCTATTGAATTGCCAATTCAATGTAAGGTATTAATCACAATACGTTCAGTTTTAGGCATTTTCAAAGTCTGATAATAGTTCTTCTTCTGTTAAGTCAATCATCCCTAGGCCAAAATCGGTCAATCTCAATAAAAAATTAACCCTATCCACTCCTAATAAATTAGCAGCCATACCCGATGAAATACGTTTCATCTCCAAGAGTTTTACTACCATGTCCCAGGTTGCTTCTCTCTCGAATTCCTCTCGTGTTTTTTGAAGAAAGTCTGGTAAATTTTCAGGATAATTTATGGTGAGTTGTAAAGTCATATATCGTGCTATATTTGTCCCATTTTTCTAGGTTGGATTTCACCTAGTTTAGCTCAATCCAACCTAGATTTATTTATAGTTGTGTGATGGTGACATCAACAGTTTTAACCGTAGTTCCCAAACTGGATAAGGGAGGTTGAATTTCCTGTTCATTACCCACCACAAGAGTGACAATTTGATTGGGTTGTAGATATTGTTGGGCCACTCGTTGAATATCGGCAATTGTCACCCCTTTTACCGCTTGTTGATAACGGAAGATAAAATCTTGGGGATAACCATAGTATTCATAAGTCATCAATCGCGATAAATTTTGAGCAGGTTTCTCAAACTTAAAAACAAAAGAATTGAGAATAGCATTTTTAGCATCTTCTAATTCTTTGGCAGTAACGGGTTGATTGCGAAGGCGATCGATTTCGCCTAAAATTGCCTTAATAAAAGGTACGGTAGCATCGGTGCGAGTTTGACCTCCAGCAATAAATAAACCGGGATAATCATAACGACTATTCCAGACACCATAGACAGAATAAGCTAATCCTTGACGGGAGCGCACTTCATTAAATAAACGACCACCAAAACCGCTTAAAATCTCATTTAATACCGTTAAAGCGGGATAGTCGGGACTATCCAAACGACCTCCAAGATGACCTAATAAAACCGTACTCTGGGTTAATTGGGGTTGATTGACAACAAAGACACCTTGAAGATTTTTTTGGGTTGCCGAAGGAGTGACAATTTTAGGAGCAGTGGCGGGATTTTTCCAATCGCCAAAAGTCTTATTGATTAATGCTTTCATCGACTGAGAATCAAAATCGCCGACAATTCCTAAAATTATTTGGTCGGGACGGACATAGGTACGATAAAAATCGATTAAATCCTGACGGTCAATATTAGCTAAAGTGCTATATTCTACAGTACGAGCGTAGGGACTATTATCACCATAGACTAGCTTTTTAAACTCCCGACTAGCAATATCATCGGGATCATCATTACGTCGGGCAATTGCTCCTTTTTCCTGAATTTTGGCTAATTCTACCCTCTGATTTTCAAAAGCTGGGGAACGTAAAACCTCGGCAAAGAGACTAAAAACTGGCTCTAAATCTTCACTAAGAGCGCTAAAACTAGCAGTTCCAGTGTTAAGATCGATCGAGGTTTCTACGAGGGCTGCTCTTTGTTCTAATAATTGATTTAAGACATTAGAAGGACGTTTTTCCGTGCCACCACTACGCAGCACGGTTCCAGTAATATCGGCTAATCCGACTTTTTCCCCAGATTCTAATCTTCCTCCTGTGCGAATCATCGCCGTACCACTTACTAAAGGTAAGCTGCGATCCTCCACTAAATAAACCACCATACCATTATCTAGTTGATAGCGCTCGTATTGGGGAACTGTAACTTCAGGAAGGGGAGGAAAAGTTAAATCGGTAAAATGTCGCGGGGTTTGGGCAATTGCCGGGGAACGAAAAGCTAGGACTCCTATCAGGGTGAGCAGGATTAAACCTAGCCATTGTGAGCGTTTTTTCATGATTATATTTATTTTAGGGTTTCGGTTTTAGGTGTTAGATGTTGGGGTGTTAGGGTTTTAGGGTGTTGGGGTGTTGGGGTGTTAGGGTGTTGGGGTGTTAGGGTGTTGGGGTTTTACCTAAAATTTCCCCATTTCCCCACTTCCCCATTTCCCTATCTCCCCATCTATCTATTTCGGTAAAATTCGGCCAATAGTGCGATTTTCGGGGGTAAAAGTCTCTTTAGCCACCCGTTGAATATCGGCTGCCGTGACAGCATTATAAGCATCTAATTGGGCGAATAAATTACGCCAATCGCCGGTTTTTACCTCGTATTCAATCAAAGATCGCGCCATGCCCATGTTAGAATCAAGACCTCTTAATAGGGCTGCCCGTAGTTGATTTTTAACCCGTTCTAATTCCTGTTCCGAAACTGGTTCATTTTTCAATCTTTCCAATTCCCAATTCAAACCCTGCGCTACTTCCTCCAGGCTGACATTAGGAGCGCTGAGAGCATAGAATAACAGCAAATTTGGGTATTTATCCCCCGGAAAGCCGTTAAATCCCTGGGCAGCGAGGGCAAGTTGTTTGTCCTCCACTAAAGCTTTATACAGTCGCGAAGTTCTTCCTTCACTCATTAAAGTGGCAATAACCTCGTAAACCGCATGATCGGGATGATTGAGGGCGGGACGATGGTATCCTTCTAAATACCAAGGCTGCGAGGCTAATTTTAGGGTAATTTCCTTTGTTTTGGTTTGGTTCGGTTCTACTACTTTCACCTGTGGGGGTTTCGGTTTAGCGGGAAAACGACCAAAATAAACCTCAGCTAACTGTTTGACCTGTTCTGGGTCCACATCTCCGGCGATAGCTATGGTTAAATTACTGGCAGGATAAAATTTATCGAAAAAGTTTTGGATATCCGAGGGTTCCAGATTGCGAATATCTCGATCGTAGCCGATAACGGGACGTTTGTAGGGATGGACAGTATAAGCTTGATCGAGAAAAGCTTCGATTAATAAACCCAAGGGGCTATTATCCGTCCGCATCCGTCTTTCTTCCAGAATTACGTCTTTTTCTTTGTAAAATTCCCGTTGGAACACCGGTTCTAAAAATCGTTCCGATTCTAAAGACATCCATAATTCCAATTTATTCGACGGGAAGCTGTAAAAATAGCTAGTTGCATCGCTGGAAGTGGTGGCATTTAAACCGACTCCTCCCTGCGTTTCGACGATTTGCCCGTATTCGTTGCGTTGGACGAATTTCTCGGACTCTGCCTTCGCTTGTTGAAATTCTTCCGTTAATTTAGCCACTTCTGCGCTTTTACCCGCTTTTTTGGCCGCTTGTAGTTCTTTGTCTATAGCTTCAAGGCGATCGAGGACTTTTTTCTCGCTAAGATAATCGGTAGTACCGATGGTTTTTGTGCCTTTAAAGGCTAAATGTTCCAAAAAGTGGGCAACTCCTGTTTTACCGTCCGGTTCATCAGCACCCCCCACATCCGCGTAGGTGACAAAGGAAATAACCGGAGCATCGCGATTTTCTAGGATAATGAATTTTAGTCCGTTGTCGAGGCGAAATTCGGTAATTTTTTGTTGAAATTGCTTAAGGTAGGGGGTAATCGATTGCACATCGGCTGGTTGCTCTTTCGCTTGGGCAAGAAGGGGAGAGAAACTCCCAAAACCCCAAAACACAACTAAAGCGACCCAAAAGCCGATTACAGCCCGATAATGGGGGTTATTTTTAATGATCATAGATAGTTTTATCAGGTATCGTGGCAGCGAGAGATCGATCGCTCTGTTCGATCTTAGCAGTCGATTGTTAGGAGAGGGGAGATGGGAGCTTTTTTCAGTGTTGCCAAAGGCACGGCGTAGCCGTCCAGTAAACAGTAATCAGTTATCAGTGGGGGAGTGGGAAGTGGGGAAGTGGGGAAGTAAAGTATCCTCTGGAACCCTACCCTGATTCTGTCGTTTTTAGTTGCACATCGCGTCACATCTGATAACTGATAACTGATGACTGATGACTGACTTTTAGACAAAAAATCTCTCCCTAAAGAGGAGAGAAGTCAAAAAAGTACGAATAACAATGGGAGAGGCGGTTTTTATAGGTCGCCACCACGAAAAGCTAGTAGGAAAATAACAAAGGGGCCAGCTAACATGATTAGTGCCACGAAGGTGAGTTGAAAAATAGGTTCTAAATTGAGAGCCGCAAATAATTCCATGATGTCTCCTAACCTGTTTACAATGATTTTAAGGGCTAATCGGGTCAAAACCATTGTCTATCATACAGGGGATGATTCGCTGGTTTTCCTGATTCGATACAAAAATACATAAAGTTTTGTTGCAATTCTGAATTTTGCTGCTTTTCTATTTCCTTCCCACCGAGGGACCATCTCAATGTTCAACTCTCTGGCCACATCTCCCGACTCGTTAACCCAGATTTATACTGGTTTTCAGGCACTCTCGGATCCCCTACGGCTGCAAATTCTGCAACTGTTGCGACATCAGGAATTATGCGTCTGTGAATTGCGCGACCATCTCGATATCGCCCAATCTAAATTATCTTTTCATCTAAAAACGCTAAAAGAAGCCAATTTAGTCCGCAGTCGTCAAGAAGGTCGTTGGATCTACTACAGCCTAAATCTATCTCAATTTCTTCTCCTAGAAGAATATCTATCCGAATATCGTCGTTTTGCTGCCCTCGTCCCGGCCCGTTCCTGCGAGGAAAATCAGTAACCAATCAAGATTTTTAGAAATATTAAAGCTTTATAACTAGCTTTTACCCTTGACATATCAACTTTTTTTGAAATAATAAAGGTGGGTTGCCTAATTTCCCATCATTCCCTTTCCACCTTTGTGCGATGACTAATCAAATCAATCCTAAAGCCGCCAAAGCTGGTGGTAGCCTTAGTGTTTTTGAAAAATATCTTACTCTTTGGGTTATTTTCTGTATTTTGGCGGGAATTGCCCTCGGTCGGTTATTTCCGGACGTAGCGCGGACTTTAGATGCCATGAGTGTCTATAACGTTTCTATTCCGATCGCCATCTGTCTTTTCTTCATGATGTATCCGATCATGGTTAAGATCGACTTTTCCCAAGCTCTTCGGGCTGCCCGTACTCCCAAACCAGTTATTTTAACTTTAGTGGTTAATTGGCTGATCAAACCCTTTACAATGGTGGCGCTGGCTCAATTTTTTCTCGGCTGGCTGTTTCTGCCTTGGTTGAGTCAAACGGAGATTATCCGAGGACAGACGGTAAGTTTAGCTAATTCCTACACTGCTGGAGCTATTTTACTAGGAATTGCTCCCTGTACGGCCATGGTTTTGATGTGGGGCTATCTTTCCTACAGTAACCAGGGTCATACCCTAATTATGGTAGCAGTCAATTCCCTAGCGATGCTTTTTCTCTACGCTCCCCTGGGTAAATGGTTACTGGCAGCTAATAATTTTATAGTCCCTTGGCAGACCATTGTTCTTTCTGTGTTAATCTACGTTGGTTTACCGCTTATTGCTGGTATCTATAGCCGTCACTGGATTTTTAAACATAAAGGACGCGCCTGGTTTGAATCGCGTTTTCTTCACTATCTCAGTCCTGTGGCAATCACTGCCTTATTGTTAACCTTAATCCTCCTCTTTGCTTTCAAAGGCGATTTAATTGTTAGTAATCCCCTGCATATTTTCCTGATTGCTATTCCCCTCTTTATTCAAACTAATCTGATTTTTTTACTTAGTTATGTGGCCGCTCTCAAACTCAATTTAGTTTACGAAGATGCCGCTCCCGCTGCTTTAATTGGTGCTAGTAATCATTTTGAAGTAGCGATCGCCACTGCGGTGATGTTATTCGGATTGAATTCGGGGGCCGCTTTAGCGACAGTAGTGGGGGTATTGATTGAAGTACCTGTGATGTTAATGTTGGTAGAATTCTGCAAAAAAACCGCCTTTTGGTTTCCCAGAGATCCAGAAAAAGCCACCCTTCTCGATCCTCGTTGCTTGAGTCCTTACAAATAATTATTCACCATGATCCAATCGACTCACAAACCAAGAATTCTTTTTCTGTATGGTTCTTTACGGCCACGTTCCTACAGTCGTTTATTAGCAGAAGAAGCGGCCAGAATTATCACTGAATATGGGGCAGAAGTGCGCTTTTTTGATCCTCGTGAATTGCCGATTTATGGCAGTGTTCCCGATACTCATGCCAAAGTACAGGAATTACGAGAATTAAGTCAATGGTCTGAGGGTCAAGTCTGGTCATCTCCTGAACTACACGGCAATATTAGCGGCATTATCAAAAACCAAATTGATTGGATTCCCTTAAGTATTGGTGCGATTCGGCCAACTCAAGGCCGCACCTTAGCAGTCATGCAAGTAAGCGGAGGTTCCCAATCTTTTAACGCGGTTAATACTCTGCGAATTCTTGGTCGTTGGCTGCGAATGTTTACTATTCCTAATCAATCTTCTGTGGCTAAAGCTTATCAGGAGTTTAATGAGGATGGCACGATGAAAGATTCGCCTTATCGAGATCGAGTTATTGATGTAATGGAGGAACTTTATAAGTTTACCATTCTCCTGCGAGATCAGGTAGATTATCTGACCGATCGCTATAGTGAAAGGAAGGAAAAAGAGAAAAAACGGTGTTAGGGGTTGGGTGTTGGGGAAGATGTTTCTTAATCCCTATCCCCCATCCCCTATCCCCCATCCCCTATCCCCCTATTTCCCCATTTCCCTATTTCCCCATTTCCCTATTTCCCTATTTCCCCATTTCCCTATTTCCCCATTTCCCTATTTCCCTATCCCCTAATTTCCCTATTTCCCCATTTCCCCATTTCCCTATTTCCCCATTTCCCCATTTCCCTATTTCCCCATTTCCCTATTTCCCTAATTAAATTTCTAGGAGTTAAAATCATGAAAAAAGTCATGTTTGCCTGTAGAAAAAATTCCTGTCGTTCCCAAATCGCCGAAGGTTTCGCTAAAACTTTAGGTGCGGGTAAAATTGCTGTCACCAGTTCCGGATTAGAAGCGGCTAAAGTTCACCCCGGAGCAATCGAAGTTATGGGGGAAATTGGTATCGATATTACTGACCAAACTTCCAAATCAATTAGGGATTTTAATCCCGAAGATTACGATGCCGTTATCTCCCTATGTGGTTGCGGTGTCAATCTGCCGGAAGGATGGATTTTACAGGAAATTTTCGAGGATTGGTTAATTGATGATCCCGATGGTCAACCTATCGAAACTTTTCGCCGAGTTCGCAATGAAATTAAGGCTAAAGTTATCCGATTAATCGAGCAGTTAAGTAGGTAGGTTTTAAAAGTTGTCAGACGCCCTGCTTATCAAGCAGGGTAGGGTTGATTCATGAATCAACCCTACTATCAATCAACCCTACTATCAATCAACCCTACTATCAATCAACCCTACTATCAATCAACCCCAGGGGGCAGGGGGGATCAGAGGCAATCCATCTTCAATTTAATTATAACTACTTACTTAAGTTAATTTTCCCCAAAAATTTTCGCCTCTCTTGTCCTTTGTGTGATAGATTTTACCCATCGAATCTGTCTTCCTCTCTTTGTCCTTTGTGCCTTTGTGGTTTATCCTTAACCCAGCTAAACCAAGAGAGCCTTTTTCCAGTCTATCCCTTCGGTGAGAAAAATAATAAGGGGAACCACAGTTGATGAAGAATATCTTCATTAATCCGACGCACTGCTAACCATTCCAACATATTAGAACGATGGCAGGTGGCCACAGCGATCGCACTGATATCATCTTCTTCTGCTGCCGTCAAAACTTCTAATACAGGTGTTCCTTGCCTTACTTCGCTCTGTACTTGCAAACCGAGTTTTTCTAGTCGCGCTTGCACCGATTCTAATTGTTGACGGGCATCATTAAAACGGTATTCGGTGACACTGGGATCGCGACTGATATTTTCCACTACCCAGACGAGAAGACATTGCTCAAAAGAGCCGGGGGCGCAAGTTTGAGCGTATTTTTCTATCTGTTCAATTAGATAAATTGCGTCGGGACTGCCATCGTAGGGAATTAATAAATGTTTCCAGAGATGCTGACAGCGCAGGGCCAATTCATCGCGAGTATAAACTGATAATAATTGCGGTCGGAAAATCAGCAGCGGAATATCGGTCATAGCTGCGATCGCTAAACTGGTACTACCGAATAATTTTTCTTGGACAGCACCGCGCATGGGATTTCCCATCAAAATCACGTCAATAGAGTGATTAGCGAGGATTTCCCGCACGGCATCCACGGGACGACGGTTAGAGATTTCGACAATAACTGTCATACCGTCGGGAATATTTGCTAAAGCTGGGGATAATTTGTCTTTGGCCGCATCAATTTTCCCTTGATCTACGGCAGCTAGGGTGGGTTGTTCCCAAACCGGAATACTGTGGAGGAAGATAACTTGTTTTAAGCCGCTCAGGGCTAAGTGTGGCACACAATGGACAAGACGATGGAGACCATCGAAAAGATCTGTACAGATCAAAGCGCGCTCGAACATAAATTAACCCCTAGCAATTTGGTTATCCTTCCCTAAGAATAGCTAAAAAGGTGAAGAAATGCGCCCCGCATCCCTAGCTCGTTTCCAGAGAAACCCAGCTGGAGAAAGAGGTCGCCCGCAGGGGTGAAATGAGTTATTGGGGGGCCCAGGGATTAGAATCTAGACCCCACTGGTGTTTGAGAAAAGCTTTGTACATATTTTCTCTGACCATCATTTGTTCGTAGAGCTTGATCAGGAAGTCCTGCGCTTGCTCCTGACTCATTTTTTCTACCTGAGTCTGAAAAGAACGAATGTTGAACTGTTGTTCTAAGGAAAGTTCGATCGGTTGAGACATGGTGTTCCTCCTCGATGAAGACAGTGGTTGATAACAAGCGAGATGGGTGATTGGTATCACCTCTTTTATTTAACTAATGTAACAAATACTTGACAAAGTGTCAATGTATCTGTAAAGAGGGTTTTGCTTTTTTCCTCTCGTTAGCTAGGATACCCCGCCGCCAAAAGGAAAGAAGCATATAATGATACATTTAGCAAGAGTTTTCATAAAATTTTGCTTACTGTGAACAAATACTTAAGTAGTTATACTTATTTTTTGCCAGGGCAGCCCGGAGCGAGAGAAAATATTTGACAAATTGTGTAAACATTCTGTAATAATCAAAGAGAGCGACATAAATCGGGTAAGTTGAATGATTAGGCCTGTTAACAGCTAAAAACGTAACCCCTAGATTCCGTCCCTCTCGTTGAAATCGTTAAGGATAGTCAAAATTGACGGCCACAGCCGCTATCGTGCAGAAACTACAAGCTTATCGCTGGGAAATATCTTCCTTAGCTCTGTTTGCCTTAAAAAAATCAGCATACAGGCACGGAATGTCGCACAAGTTTTTACATCACCCTATACTTGGAGGAATCCATCATGTCCGTTCGTCTATACGTTGGTAATTTACCCAAAGAATCCGTCGAGCGCGAAAAATTACAGGCGCTTTTTGCCGATGAAGGGGATACGATCACCACTAAAGTCATCAAAGATCGCAAAACTGGCAAATGTCGCGGTTTTGCCTTCGTTACCGTCCCTAGCGATGAACTAGCTGACCAGTTTATCGAAAAATACAACGGTCAATCCTTCATGGAAAACCCGATCAAAATCGAGAAGGCTCTCCCCCGCAGCAAGGGAGGTAAAGAAGAAGGAGAAGAAGCAGAAGGCACGGAGGCCAGCGTAGAAACCCCGGAAAAAGTCGAAAGACCGACTCCAAAACCGACGACGGCAGCACCGCGCAAATCCAGTGGTGGCGGCGGCGGCGGCAAAAAACGCAAGGCTGAACGGGGTAGCAGCAGTACCCCGAAAGTTACCGGCGATGGTGACGCTTTACAGCCAGATCCCCGTTGGGCCAATGAATTGGCTAAACTCAAGGAAATGTTAGCAGCTCAGGCCACTAATCCCTAATTCCATTGACAAGAGGGCAAGGGATAGCCGATAACTAAGAGGTTCAAAACATCGCTTTTAGGAATGTGCATCATGACAGCAATCGATCCGGTCATTATCATGAAACAGGAGGTCGGTAAGGCCGCCGCTAATCTAGTTCAATCTAATTCAGTCGTGGGATTGGGAACTGGTTCAACGACGGCCTACGCGATCGAATATCTGGGCGCTAGACTGCAAAGCGGGGAAATCAGCAATATTGTCGGGGTTCCTACTTCTTTTCAAGCGCAAGTGTTGGCGAGGAAGTACGGAATTCCCCTTACTACCCTTGATGTCATCGTGAAGATGGATATCGCTATCGATGGGGCCGATGAGGTGGATCCCCAGAAAAACCTGATTAAAGGTGGCGGTGCTGCCCATACTCAGGAGAAAATTGTCGATAGTCTCGCCGATATTTTCGTCGTGGTAGTGGATGGCAATAAGCTGGTGGATAAGTTGGGATCGACTTTTCTTTTGCCGGTGGAAGTGTTACCCATGGCCATGACTCCAGTGATGCTGAAATTAGAGGCCCTCGGTGGTAAACCTTCCCTGCGCATGGGAGTGAAAAAAGCTGGCCCCGTGGTGACAGATCAAGGCAATTTAGTTATCGATGTTAAATTTGATAGTATCGATGATCCGGCTGATTTGGAAAGAACTATTAATAATATGCCGGGGGTTTTAGAAAATGGTTTATTTGTTGGGGTTGCTGATCTGATTCTCGTCGGTGAAATTATCGACGGGAAACCGGTAGTCCGCGAAATTAAGTAGGCTTAATTATTCTTAATCTAATAGTGAAACAGGCCTACAGCCTGTTTTATTATTATGGGTATATACAGACAAAGAGCAAAATAAGCTAGGTTTTACCGGACACATCGTTAGTGAGAATCGAGCAATTTTGGCTCAAATAATATTTGCTTTTAGCTAATAACAAATCTCTAGCTATTGCCAGAAGTCAATACCTTCGAGAGTTAACCCTCAGAATCGGAATTACCTGAAGCTAGGCAAGGGAGGTGATGTCGAGATGATTACACGAGATATCTCCAAAAGCGACAACCCGATCACGGACTGCTTTTCCTATCTGTACTAACAAAAATAGTTCGATAGCTGAAGTGTATGTCTTTCGTTACTAATTCAATTTCATCGAAAAACTATGGGAGAATTAGAATCATTTCTATTCGAGTAAATCCCTTGACTAGAAAAGTTTTCAGCTTCGATATAATGGGAGCATCTCACCTTTGTAACCCTTAAATCAGGTTTTTATGTCAAGCTATTTTGAAAGCCTTGCTAGAAAACAGTTTTAGGGATAAGTATAATTACTCACTTACATACATGAGATGCTCCCCGATATAATATTATGTAGATTTCTATTATGAGTTACCTATATGAACACAAATAACGACCGAAAACACCTAAGATTATTGTCAATATTTCATTACATTGTGGGAGGAGTAATTGCTTTTTTCTCTCTTATTTTCTTGGGTCATTTTTTTATAGGAATAAGCATGATTACCTCCCCTGAATCATTCCCGATGGAGCCGTCGGGAGAGTTACCTCTCAAAGCATTTGGATATCTATTCGCCGCTCTAGGTGCAACAACAGTACTGCTAGGAGAAGCTTTAGCGATTTCTGCGATTTTTTCGGGTCGATTTCTCAGCCGTCACAAGAAATACTGGTTTTCTTTTGTGATAGCTTGCATCCTCTGCTTGTTCACCCCATTGGGTACAATTCTCGGAGTCTTCACAATTATCGTCCTTTCCCGCCAATCGGTTAAGGAACTATACGGACTTTCTAACGGCAATAATTTAGCCAGCAATCAGGAAGACCCAGATTGACAGCAATGGATGACCTAAACCCCCTCAAACTGATTAGCAGAAGCCTTTTCCTCTAGTAACTGGCAGAATTGGGGACTAAGGGTTTTGTTTCTTTTTTCCGAATAAGTAGCTTTATGCTAGACTGCTGAGGTGTAGAGAGTGGAGAGATAGGTAGAAAAAGCCGATAACTGATAACTGAATATGGCTGAAGACTGGTGGCTATAGGCTAATAAAAAATCTGTCCCTTTTTGACAGAAAATATCTGGGAAGATTGCAACCAGCGAGACTCAAAAGAACTGAGATGAGTCGTGGTAATTAAAGTTTGAAAACGGTCTTCGATCGCATCTAATAATTGATTTTGTCGTTCGATATCTAATTCGGCTAAAACATCATCGAGGAGTAGTAGGGGAGGTTCTCCGATAATCTGCTCTAGTAACTGTAATTCCGCTAATTTCAAAGCTAAAACTAAGGTTCTTTGTTGTCCTTGGGAACCGTAGGATTTAGCGGGGTTTTGGTTAATTAAAAAATCCACTTCATCCCGGTGGGGACCGACTACCGATGTCCCTAGTTGTTTCTCGGCCAAACGACGGGTTTCAATCTTATCTAAAAAAGCCTTTTGTACCCCATTGACATCATCTTCTACCCAAGGCACATTGGGAATATATTGTAATTCTAGATATTCGGTTTTTCCGCTAATACTTTCGTGCCATTTTTGGGCTAAAGGAATTAATCTTTGCAGGACTCGCGCCCTTCTTCTCGTTACTCTTGAACCTGTTTCTGCTAGTTGTAAATCCCAGAGTTTTAGTTGGGATAAATCCGCATAAACTTTTCCCTCTAATTCCTGTTTACGAATCTCTTTTAAGAGAGCATTTCTTTGGCGTAAAACCTGATTATATTGCTGTAAAATATGAACGTATAGGGGTTCTAATTGAATTAATAAAGTATCTAACCAATCTCGGCGAGCTTCTGGACCACCGCGCACTAAATCCAGATCGAGACTAGAAAATTGTACCGCATTAATCACACCCAAAAAATCGAGATGACGGCGCAGGGGTTGACGATCACGGATCACGGTGCGACGACCGGAAGAACGGAGAATTAAACTTAATTCTGATGCTCCATAAAGACGATTCACCCTAGCAAAAATTCTCGCCTCTGAGTCCGATTCTAGCACCAGATCCCGATCCTTGCTGACTCGATGGCTTTTGAGAGTGGACAAAAGTTCGATCGCTTCTAGTAAATTGGATTTTCCCTGAGCATTATTGCCCAATAATATTGTTTTTTTGGACTCAAATTTTAGCAACTGTTCGGCATAATTTCTAAAACTGTGAAGATGCAGGTGTTCGAGATACATTGCAAGTTGGGGGTTGGGGTTTGGGGAAGTGGGGAGTGGGAAGTATTCTCAGTGCACAGTAAACAGTAATCAGTGAACTGAACACTCACATCTAATAACTGATAACTGATAACTGATAACTGATAATGGCAGCGGTTGAGGGTTAAGTGAATGCTATAATTCCCCTTGACAATCAATATTCTATAGTAGCTTTTACCTTGAAAATTCCTTTTTTGCCTTTAAAACAGATTGAAAGTCTGTATAAGCTGGCTTTGATTGCTATACTCGCTTTTGATGCTTCTGTCTCCCTCGCAGGACAATTTCCCGATGGCAGAATATTTTTTGAGAGTTCTCCCACTCTGGTTAATTTCTCCGCTACTTTCCAATCCGTGCGTGCTTGGGGAGCCAAATACTATCTTACCATCGCTCTACCGCCGTCTCTCGGGGCACCCTTGGGCAAAGTAACTATACAACAGCAGCCCAATATTCAAACTATTGCTTTTCTTCTCGATCAAACCTTTGCTTTTCTTGGCGATCGCAATCAGCTAGGCGAAAAATTAACCCTAAAATCCACTACTTTTGACCCCAATACTCAGACGATCACGGTCATTTTTGATCCTCCTGTCCCCCCCGGTAATACCGTTTCCATCGGTCTGAAACCAGTACAAAATCCCGATTATGGTGGTATCTATCAGTTTGGAATTACTGCTTATCCTCCCGGGGAGAATTCCCTCGGATTATATCTAGGGGCCGGACGTTTAACAATTTACGATGCTGGCGATCGCTGGTAGTCCGTTCCACGTCTAAAAACAGTGATCACTGATCACTGATCAAGGAAAACTTCCTACCTCACTCTGGAGATACCCCTCACGAATTTTATCGAGTTCGATCGCAAGTTGCCAAATCTCCCGTTCAACCTCGCTACCCGTTAAAGGAATCCGACGCGGATCGTTGTTGGTCACTTCCCTGACAGTAAAAAAACGGCTGATTTT
>SFAU01000217.1 GCA_007096045.1 Microcystis novacekii Mn_MB_F_20050700_S1
TCAATTCCCGCACCTCCATTGATTTGATTAATGCCACTATTTCCAGTGATATTATTGTTACCAGCGTTACCTGTACCATTAATATTATTACTGCCAATTAGTCTGAGGTTTTCGACATTAGTTCTCTTGTGGGGTAAGCCTTCAGGCGATCGCTGGATTGATATAGCAATTCTATTTGATTAGTAAAATTTTCGTAGGGGCAATCCCCCCTTGCCCCGTAGGCGTGAGGGGTAGGCACGGGGGCGCTACCCCTACATGGTTCATGAATCAAATGGACTGGCTATAGTGATCGCCTGATTGATAGCGATCGCCTGTTAACCAAGAGGGTCAGAATCCAGAGTTGGCAAAGGTTTTCCCACAGTCCCCTAAGATATCGTTATCCCGAACTCAGGTTAGTTTAGCCTTTAGAGCTTATTGGGGAGTGGCGATCGCCGTTTTGTCCTTGTCACCTTTCCTTGAGATCGCCGTTCTTGTCTTTTTTAGTATAAATCAAGGGTTTCAGCAAAAAGGGTCTGCCTGTTGAGCGGAATGGGAAAGGTATAGGGCTTTTGTTGTTTAATCGCGGTTTTTGCTGTCTGATCGCGGGGAGGGGGGAATCTGTCGGGCGGAGTGTGGGGAGAATGTCAGGATATTTTGACAAGGGGTAGGGCTTAAGTTGGTAAAGTTGGGAAGTTTTCCCAAGTTAAGGGATTTTTTGAGGCGATCAAGGGACTAGAAGTTAGGCGAGGTAAGGGTTTGGGGAATTTTGCGAACTTTTTTCTTAAGTTGGTAAACTTTGGTTGTGTGGAAGGTAAGGAGAAGGTAATGTAGTCTATGTCAACAGTTTTTTTGTAAATCAAAAGGAGATTTTTAATGTCATTAGGAATTGCTCTTGGTATTATTGATACGGTAGTTGGTATTGCTGGGTCTACAGCTACGGTCGCATCTTATTTAGAATCAACAAATGCAGAAAAAAGCATAATTGTTTCGATCTCGAATCATACTGTTCATGGAATGTACGGCGGACAAATTAAACTTCATTCTGGTCAAGGGATGGACATACTAGCTAGTAATATTTCCAGTGGACAAACTTTTGTGTATGCCGCGAATAATCGACCAGGCATGAGAGAAGGTGTTAAGGGAGTTATAACCTATAAAACTTATACTCCTGGAGCTAATAATACAAACAATCCAAGCTGTACTATTTGTGTGTTTTTTGAAAATCCTTACTCCAGTAATAACGGGACTTTGTTGACTAGATTTAACGTTCAAGCTGATTATAATGTAAACGAAGCTAGTAACACTTCTTTAGTTAATTGGATTGATCAAGGAAGTAAAAATGCCGCCGATCACTGGGAAGTATATGATACTTGGGCAGAAAATAATGGGGGTAGCCATTATTGGGTAGAAGCATATATGACTAATGCAAACCCAGCAAAATTAGAAATTCATATTCATGGACGTGGAAATAATGATATTGGGCAAAATGCAACTTAAATCTTAGTGCGATCGCCGATCTGATAACGCAATTTTTAAGAGGGGTTAAAAGCCCCTTTTTTGGGCAAATTATGAGGACAGATGTAAAGGCGATCTTGTGCTTACTTAACACGCCATATATGCTACGCTAACCGATCCTACCCTGCTGTTACAATTGTTTCATAAAAACCACAATAACCAACTAAAACCATCACTCAAGCCACTTGTGTCGAGATACTAGACGCAACCCATTGAAATTAGCTGATAGAATCAAAAAGAAACCCACTAAACAATAACTTATGCTAAAAACTATCGAAGGCATTTATCAGGATGGGCAAATTCGTTTAACAGAGCTACCACAAAATGTCGGCGATCGCTCCCAAGTTCTCATCACCTTTCTCGTTAAATGATCTAGAAGAGAGTATCTAGGGCGATCGCCTTCTCCTCTCTGCCAAAATGACTTATAATTAGGAACATTCAAGCAAATGAAGGGAATTTTAGATTTTTGGCCAAACTGTCTCCCGAAGTATTAACCACGATTTTTAGCCTACAACGACGGCTTATAGAACTGATTGCCGAAACGAAAAACACCGAATTTAGTCTTTTCGAGCGTTATGGTGAAACCGAGGAGACGCTACCAGAATTAGAACAAATTGAGAATTGTCTGGAAAGATTAAGAAATTCTTACTCTCGTCTTCATACCTTAACCCTAAGAATCTCTGAATATTATCCAAGTGCCCCTTCTGCTATCCTAGAGTTGTTGGCGGAAACCATCGAACAAGCTCAAATCTCAGCCGATGTCGTGACAGCAAGCTTATCTGAAACCAGAAAAAATTGGAGGTTATGATGACCGAGCAATCTTGTATTCCCGATCTACAAACAAGAACTCAAAGTATCGCTAGATGGCGAGAAGCCTGCCGAAAATTAGATTTAGTGACCTTGAAATTTGATGAATTAATTGCCATGATTGAAGTAGATTTACGTCATCAAAGTTTGGAACGGCTTCATAATCAAAACCAGAGCGAGCACTGATCGGGTCTAGGGCGATCGCTGATCTCATAACGCAATTTTTAAGAAACGTGAGAATCATACTCGTATTATTTCTGCAAGAAAGGCAACAAAATATGAACAGCGAACCTACTTTGAGTAACTCTCAAACTGATTGGCAACGATTAGACACAATGAGCGACGATCATGTAGTGTGCGTTAGTGTGATCGCTGTGTTACCCTAGTGGGCAGAAGGTAATCTACAAGCGATCAGTTGAAACCATGAGTGAAGCAGTTGTAACACTTCTTAAACAATTCAAAAAACTTTCAGCCAAGGAAAGATCTGAGTTCCTTTCAGCAAGCCTAAATCCGAATGGAGACTATGGGGACTGGAGTGACGATGATGCAGTTCTTTTTGCCGCTCAATCGTTTGCTCGTCTAGATGCAGAGGAGGAGGCAGATGGGGAATCTGAAGCCAGTTCGTAGCGAGGTCTGGCTTATTGATTTTGGGATAGCGGCGAAAGTCCGCCCCGCTCTTGTTGTGAGTGAAACTTATGGAGATGAGGATCGAGCTTTGATTGCGGTAGTGCCTCATACGACTAGCATTAGAGGCTCCCAATATGAGATTCAAATAGACGTTCCCTTTCTGAAAAGAAAAGGTGCTTTCTTACTTCAAGGTTTTGTAACCGTTCCCCCACCATATTTTGTAAAAAAGCTTGGAAAGCTATCGGAATCACAGATGCAATTAATTGAAAATGGGCTGAAAAATTGGCTCTGTCTTTAAATAAATCGTGAACTTCAGAGCGATTTCCGATCTGATAACGCAATTTTTAAGAGGGGTTAAAAGCCCCTTTTTTTGCAAATCATGAAGACCGATGTAAAAGCGATCTTCTGCTTACTTAACACATGATATACGCTAACCGATCCTAGCCTGCTGTTACAATTGTTTCATAAGACCTCTTGCAAAAATCAAAAATTTTCCGTTAGGTGAGGAGTCAGGAGCCAGTAGTCAGGAGTCAGGAGAATTAATAATGAGAATTAATCAATTAAATGCTCTATTTAGGTATTTTATGCAATTTTATGGCTTTTTTTCTCATTTTTGAACTCTCAAATCAAGCCACTTTTGTCGAGATACTAGACACAACTCATTGAAATTAGCTGATAGAATCAAAAAGAAACCAACTAAACGGCAAATTATGCTAAAAACCATCGAAGGCATTTATCAGCCCTTTCTGTAGAGTGCGTCAATGAGTAAAATGCCTTTTAAATCTTAAAATTTTACCCCTTAACCAAAATATTTACTTCAGGAAAAATAACCTCAGCCTTATCCCAAAACTCATCGGTCAAAGGTTGATTATCAGGGTCATTCAGGGCATTTTGTTCGATTTCTTCCTCAGTCATCGCGTCAATCTTTGCCCAGTCAGTTTGACCCTTCATTTTCGCCCACTCTTCTAGCGAGACTCTGGTGATATGTTTTTTGTTCACGTTGATTTGCCTTCCTAGCACTAATAATACGACAGACAGAGCCGCGTAAGGTATAAACATCCCACTCAAAAAACTGCGGAATTTTCATAATCCATAAGCTTACTAACGCGATCGCCATTTAAAAGATGAACGATCTAAACCGCGATCACCATCTTCTCAAATCTTCAAACAGCGATCGCCTTCCTGAAGCCGTCTTCACAGGATTAAAATAAATATAATCACAATGTAGCGCCTAACCTCCTTTTAAGATAACCTTTGAGCCTTGGAAGCCACGACCCATGACCGTAGCCCTAAACCGAGCCGTTATTTATCCTGACAGCGATGGACAACCGATGGCCGATAATACGTTGCAATTTCGCTGGATTGTCTTGATTAAGGAAAATCTTGAGTGTGTATTTCGAGATGCTCCCAGCAATTCTCATTTTAAAAAGTAACAAGTGATACAGACAGAAACAAAGCTTTAAGCAAGCTACAAAATGCGCTCCCGCGAGTGCGACTGCATCGCAGAGAAGTGAGTATATAGAGTA
>SFAU01000218.1 GCA_007096045.1 Microcystis novacekii Mn_MB_F_20050700_S1
GGTTCTACCCCCCAAACCCCCCGTTGGGGGCGTGGCGCCGCCCCCAAACCCCCCGCGCATTAGCTTTTCGGTGAGATGCTTACACGCGATTGTTCATATTTTTGTACTAATTTAAGAGTTACTTATCATTGCTGATTGTCGGTATTTACGCAAATGTGAGATACAGCTGATCGCTGGAGTGCTGGTGTTGAGAGCAGGGAGAATAAATAAAAATAATCCCCTGACTCCCGATTACTGATTGCTGTCTCCTGACTCGGAGAATACTGACTCGGAGAATATTAATAGAATAAGATCACTTATGCTCTAATTGTTCTTTTTCCAGTTGCACTTCTGGAGCTTCCTCAATACCAGGATAGGTAATTAAAGTTTTGCGGAAACCAAAATGAGTCAGCAAACGTTTAATCCCACCGAGAATACCATCGGGAAGCACTGTCACCACAATTAGGAATAAGGCCCCTTGGAAAAATACCCAGACTTCTGGCAATTGTTCGCTTAAAAAAGTTTGGGCCATGCGTACCAGTAAAGTACCGATAACTGCCCCCACAAGGGTAGCACGTCCCCCCACAGCCACCCAAATCACCATTTCAATGGAAAAAGCCACATCCATAGAGTTAGGAGTGATAATTCCGGTTTGCACGGTGTAAAGAGCGCCAGCAACACCGGCAATTGCCCCAGAAATGGCAAAAACTAACACCTTAAACCAAGTAGGATCATAACCGGAAAAACGAACCCGCACCTCATCATCGCGAATGGCGACTAACAAGCGCCCAAATCTGCCTGTAGTTAACCAACGACAGAGCAGATATATAGCCAGTAAACAGACAATTGTGAGTAAATAAAAGGCCACTTGAACAGCATCGGAACCCACCAGCAACCCAAAAATTGTTTGGGTATCGGTTTTTAAGCCATTAGTGCCGTTAATTAACTTTTGTTGACCGTTAAAGAAGTTAAAAAATACCAGTAAAGCCGCTTGGGTTAAAATCGAGAAATAAACCCCTTTAATGCGATTGCGGAAGATTAAATAACCTAATAATCCCGCCACGATCGCTGGTACGATAATTAGGGCTAGAATTGTCAAAGGTAGGGAATAAAAAGGTTGCCAAATAAAAGGTAATTCTGTCACCCCGTAGAGAGTAAAAAATTCGGGCATTTGTCCGGGGGGTAACTGAAGATTTAGGTACATGGCAAGAGCATAACCACCGAGAGCAAAAAAGATGCCATGACCAAGACTTAATAAACCCGTATAACCCCAGATTAAATCTATCCCCAAAGCGACAATAGCGAAGGAAAGAAATCGCCCCAATAAACGCAAGCGGAAGGCCGACAAAGCTAAGGGCAAAAACACCGCAAAGATAACCACCAATCCAACGATAACAGCGATTTCCGTGATTAACTTTTTCTTTTCCCGTTGTCGGGATTGGTTTCTAGTGATGGTTTCGGTAATCATAATCTATAACTCGGCAGTACGTCCTTTAGGAGGAAAAATTCCCGCAGGTTTGAATTGCAAGAAAGCAATAATTAAAGCAAAAATCATCACTTTTGCCATGCTAGTGGTGGAGAAAAAGGTGAAGAAATCCGTTAGGGGTTTTAGTACTGCCACGGAACCGGACATCAGGGCAAAAGTTCCCGAACCAATTAAATAATTAGCCACACCAATGGCCATGGCTGCAATAATAGTTCCTAGGAGATTACCCACTCCTCCCACCACCACTACCATGAAAGTATCAACGATATAATTTTGTCCCACATTTGGACCGACGGAACCCAGGAAACTAATCGCACAACCGGCAACTCCAGCTAATCCCGAACCGAGGGCAAAAGTCAAAGCATCCACTTGATTGGTGGGAATACCTAAACAGGCACTCATCTGGCGATTTTGGGTGACGGCACGAATGCGTAAACCCCAAGAAGATTTATTTAAAAACCAATAGGTTCCTAACAAACAAAGGGCAGTTAAAATAATAATAAATATACGGGTGTAGGGCATTTGAAAACCCAGTAAAGGTAAACCTCCCCGTAACCAAACAGGAGCGGTGACATCGACGTTTCTGGCACTAAACCAGGGTTTAGCAAGAAGGGGATTAAAAGATAAAAGATAGCCCAATAATCCAGCGATAGCTAGGGATAAAGGCAGGGTGATACCGATAGCTAAATTGCGAATTCTCTCCCAATCTAGGCGACGACTTAACACCGTCATTGCTCCAAAAAATAAGAGACAGAAAACTATTAAACTAATTACTAATAAGCCGTTGACACTTCTGACAAATTGCTGCAGAATTAAGCTGACTCCCCAAGTGGCCAGCAGCGTTTCTAGGGGTCTGCCGTAGAGGAACCTAATCACCCCCCTTTCTAATAATAATCCCGCCAATCCCGACACTAAAAAAGCGATCGGTAGGGCGAATAAAACATAAGTATCAAAGAGGGGAGAACCGAAACCCTTAAAGATATTCTGCACCACAAAAGTGCTGTAGGCCCCTAACATCATTAACTCACCGTGAGCGAGATTAATCACCCCCATCAGTCCAAAGACAATCGCTAGTCCTAAAGCCGCCAGTAATAGCACAGAACCGATGCTAATACCATTAAATAATCCTTCTAATAATGCTGACACTTTTCCTTATTCCCGTGCATTGTTAAGGTTTAAAGAGAGGGGTGAGCAGTAATGCCCACCTCACCCTCGTTATTGTCTGGAAAAACTCTTAAAACTAGGATTTTTCCATTTTGAATTTACTGCCCTTGGCCGGATCAGTCCAGTCACAGGCAAAGCCCTTAGTTTCGGGGACAAATTGGTTCCAGGGTTGCGGATCCACTGGCCCTGGAGTTGACCAAACGATGTCAAATAGACCATCATCTCTCACCTGACCAACCCGGACAGTTTTGGAGATATGATGATTAGGGAACATTTGCACCGGTCCTTCGGGAGCATCGAATTTTTGTCCGATGGCGGCGGCGCGAACTTTGTCGAGATCATCGGCGGTTCCCGCTTGTTCCACCGCTTGCTTCCACAGATAGACCATAATATAGGCCGCTTCCATGGGGTCATTGGTCACGCGATCCTCACCATATTTAGCTCGAAAAGCCTCAACAAATTTCTTGTTAGCGGGGGTATCTACGGTTTGGAAATAGTTCCAACAAGCGTATTGACCGAGGAGATATTCCTTACCAATCTGTTTAACTTCTTCCTCCGCAACACTCACCGACATGACGGGATATTTATCGGGAGTTAAACCGGCCGCTTGCAGTTGTTTAAAGAAAGCCACGTTACTGTCACCGTTGAGGGTATTAAAAATAACGCCGCCATCGGGTAAAGCCGTCTTAATTTTGGTGATAATCGGGGTAACTTCCGTGTTACCTAGGGGTAGGTAGTCTTCGCCCACGGTTTCGCCGCCTTTCGCCTTTAACTGCTCTTTAATAATCGTGTTGGCAGTGCGGGGGAAAACGTAATCGGAACCGACGAGGAAGAATTTTTTCCCTTTGTTTTCCAGTAACCAAGTGACTGCCGGCTCGATCTGTTGGTTGGGGGCAGCACCAGTATAGAAGATATTTCTAGAACACTCTTGACCCTCGTACTGGACAGGATACCAGAGCATATGGTTTTTGGTTTCAAACACGGGCAAAACCGCCTTACGACTAGCGGAAGTCCAACAACCGAAGACGGTCGCAACTTTGTCCTGATCGATCAGCTTGGTGGCTTTTTCGGCAAAAGTGGGCCAATCGGAAGCACCATCTTCCACCACTGCCTCAATCTGTTTACCAAGAACACCACCGGCGGCATTGATTTCCTCGATCGCCAGTTTTTCCGCATCGACTACGCTGGTTTCACTGATGGCCATGGTGCCACTGAGGGAGTGCAGAATACCCACCTTAATTGTCTCTCCAGAAGCCGGGGCGGGACTAGCAGCTGGGCTAGGACTGGCCGTGGGGGTTTGGTTTTGATTGCCACCGCAAGCTTTTAATAGAATACTGGTTCCCAAAGTGGCAGAACCGTACAGGAGAAATTTACGTCGTCCTAAATTTGACATGATGATCTTGAACTAACCTCGCTGACAATATTAGCTACTTCACACGGATGTTTTTGCTGAGGAGATTTTCGGCAATTTTTCTACGAATATCTGTGTGATATTACGGCTAGGTCAGTAATTTTTTTGTAACTTTCGCTACTTTTTGACTGTTTTTTGTGATTTTCGCTACTTTTTTCCCGAAAAATTAATGATTTTTCGGGAATTGGCCTCAGTTTTTTAGCTATCAGGAGTCGGGAGACAGGAGGCAGGAGTCGGTAGAATTAAGTAAGAATGAATAATAATCAATTAAATAGTCTATTTACATACTTTATGCGATTTAATCCTTATTTTTGCCGTTTTTGAACCATCAAAAATTAATTACACAAGAGGTTTATAATAACAGAATAGCCTCCCGTGCCTAGAAAAAGTGCCAAAACCGTTTTCTAGTAAGGTTTCCAGTAATATTCAGCCAAACCTAATTAGGGCTGGCTGAAAGAAGCTGTAACCTTTATCGGAAAAGGCTTTTAGCTGAATTGAGAGTCCCTCAGGTGCAAGGAAATCTGCGCTTAATCGCTTAAAACCCTTGCACCTTCCTTGG
>SFAU01000219.1 GCA_007096045.1 Microcystis novacekii Mn_MB_F_20050700_S1
ATCTCATTTATGCAAGTGAGTAATTATACTTATCCATAAAACTGGTTTCTAGCAAGGCTTTTAAAATAGCTTGACATAAAAACCTGATTTAGGGGTTACAAAAGTGAGATGCTCCCAATCCCAACCCCCAACCCCCAACCCCCAACCCCCAACCCCCATGGCTATATAATTGAGCTTTGGGTAATTTATCTCACCATAATTCTTGACCGCGAAAAACTGATGTCTTCTTTACTCTCCGCTATTCCCCTCGACGCGATCGCTTATAATCCCCAGGGTTTAGTACCAGCGATCGCCCAAGACTATCTTGATGCTACAGTGTTAATGATGGCCTGGATGAATCGGGAATCCCTCGAAAAAACCCTCACCACCGGGGAAGCATGGTATTGGAGTCGTTCTCGTCAAGAATTATGGCACAAGGGAGCCACTTCGGGCCATATCCAAAAAGTGCGTCAAATTCGCTACGATTGCGATAGTGATGCTATCTTACTGACTATTGAGCAAATTGGTGATATCGCCTGTCATACCGGCGAAAGAAGCTGTTTTCACCAAGTAGATAAGCAAAAATCACCCCCAGCAGCCGATACTCTCTCGGAATTGTTTAAGGTAATTTGCGATCGCAGAGACACCCCCAATCCAGAATCCTACACCTGTAAACTTTTGGCCGGGGGAGATAATAAAATTCTCAAGAAAATCGGTGAAGAATCGGCAGAAGTGGTCATGGCCTGCAAAGATAAGGATGGCGATGCTATTGCTGCAGAAGTGGCCGATCTTTTTTATCATACCCTCGTCGCTCTCGCCTATCATCAAGTCCCCCTGCGAGATGTCTATAAAAAACTGCAAGACCGGCGCCGGTAATCAGTTAAGGGGATAGGGGATAGGGGATAGGGGATAGGGGATAGGGGATAGGGGATACCTAACCCCAAAACCCCCAACACTTTTTTTGACTTTTGACTTTTTACTTTATATTTGTGGTTGACGACTTAGTAATTATTGGTGCCAATCCTGCGGGGATAGAAGCGGCTTTGTTGGCTGTTCACCTCAAAAAAAGGGTGGCTTTAGTGCAACAGCCTTCTAGCGGCAATTTAGAGGCATCTGAGGACATTTTTAGCAACCATTTATTCCCCATGGCAACAGTTGCGGGAATGGCTGTGAGTTTAGCGCCAATTCTCCGACGTTTAGGCCAAAAAATTAGCTTAATTATCAAGGAATTAAGATTTTACCGAAGTTGTTGATCTCATTTTTGCCAGTAATTATCAAGTCAATGAACAGGGATTAAATAGCGATCTCGTGTAGCGAGCGCTTTGCGTTCCCTAATAAAAGTACAAGGGTTTTGAGTCCCTCGGATCGATTTCTCAACGTTGGTTTCTGGCAAGGCTTTCACTGATATTCAGCCAGCCCTAATTGCCTCAAAACCAGAGACGATTTCCAACATTTCTTCGGTGATAGCAGTTTGCCGTTCCTGTTGGAATTGAGCGAGAAGTTGTGCTAATTGCTCTTCTATATTTTTCTCGGATGCTTGCATCGATACCAGTCGGCTCGCATTTTCACTAGCCAAAGATTCAGCCAAAGCACGATACAGACAAATAAACAAATATTGCTCGATCAAGGCAGAAAACAACTGACTCCAATCCATGGTAAAAGTAGGCAAAGTGGCTCCTACCCACCTTTTTTGCTGTAAGTCTTGTAGCCATTTGTTATCCACAGGCAATAATTGTAAGGCCTGAGGTTGATAGGATATATTGGAGCGAAGCTTATGGTAAAACAAGGCAATTTTATCTATTTGCATTTGAGATTGCCACATTTCGATGTGTAGCAGCAGTTCTTGAACCCTTGACGTGATGCCAGCAAGAGAAGTGGGCATCGCAAAGTTCCGTTCGCTGACTACTCCCGCATTTTCTAAGACGGGAATTACCCGCGCACCTACAGCCAAGACTGCGAGTTGGCTGGAGTCAATAGACAAGTGCTGAATCTGAGTAACGGCGTAGCGGACAATCTGCTCGTTGAACTGACCGCACATACCCTGATCTGAACCAAATATGATCGCACCTAAAGGACTATTTCTCGGAAGCTTTCTGGGGCTTGCAGCGATCGCATGGTGTTGATATACTGCTGATCCTAAAACAATTTGCAAGCCCATCTCGATGGTACTATTATACTCAATAAGGGATTCTACTGCCTGTTCATATTGATGAATGCTGGCCGCGGCAAGAACTTTCATGGTCTTGACAACGGATTGAAGTTCTTGCGCGATCGCAATTCGTCGTTGTAGCAATTCAAGGACTGGCATGATGTGTGTTGATTGGCAATTAGTCGAGTTAATTTATTCCGGAATAGCAATTGCTTGTTTGGCTATATTGACTAAATTCTGGAAATCCCCATCGCTCAGTTTTTTGCCAGATTGTATGTGAACGCATATTGCGGGTAATTGCTGGCGTATTGCTAAAGCGACGGCTTTTTCGGCCGCTGGGATTTCCGTGATCTTCAATCGATCAAATACCCCTGATGTCACCGCTAGGAGTATAGCAATTTGTTCGGGAACCGGCATCGGTTCGTACTGATTTTGTTTCAAAACTTCCCGCACGCGCCGCCCTCGTTCTAAAGTTTGACGAGTGACTTCATCTAAACGAGTGCCAAAACGGGAGAAAACCTCTAGTTCTTCAAACTGGGAATAAGATAGGCGTAAATCACTCGCTACAGCACGATAGGCAGCTAATTGAGTCTTCCCCCCCACTCGCGACACCGACTTACCCGCATCTACCGCCGGCAAAATTCCTTTTTGAAACAGCACGGGAGAGAGATAGATTTGCCCGTCGGTAATTGAGATTAAATTGGTCGGAATGTAAGCAGAGATATTTTGGGCTTCGGTTTCGACAATCGGCAATGCAGTTAAAGAACCACCTCCTCGGGCAGCATTTAGGCGTGTAGAGCGTTCGAGCAAACGAGAATGGATGTAGAAAATATCCCCTGGAAAAGCTTCTCGACCGGGAGGACGGCGTAATAACAGAGATAGCTCTCGATAAGCGCGAGCATGAGCGGTCAAATCATCATAAACAATCAAGACATCATGGCCCTGCTCCATAAAATACTCTGCCATGGCCGTGGCGGCGTAGGGAGCAATAAACTGCAAGCCCGGTGGTTCTTCTCCAGCGGCAAAGACGACCAAACAGTAGTCCATCGCCCCATACTGCTGCAAGTCAGCGACGAACTTAGCCACCGCCGAACTGCGCTGTCCGATCGCGCAGTAAACGCAAATCACCTTTTCACCTTTCTGATTGATAATCGTGTCAAGAGCGATCGAGCTTTTTCCTGTTTGGCGATCGCCTAAAATCAATTCTCGCTGGCCCCGCCCGATGGGAATCAGAGCATCCACCACCTTTAAGCCCGTTTGCAGCGGTACTGTCACCGGAGCGCGATCCATAATTGCTGGGGCTTTTCGCTCGGCCAAATATCTTTGTGCCGTCCGCACTGGCCCCTGGTTATCCAAGGGGCGACCCATGGGATCGACTACTCGCCCTAAGAGTCCGTCACCCACTGGCACATCTAGCACTCGTCCCGTCCGGCGTACCTCATCCCCTGCTTTTAAATGTTCGCTTTTATCTAAGAGGATAGTGCCGACTTCATCAATATCCAAGTTAAAGGCCATACCCAGAGAATCTCCCTGGAAACAAACAATTTCTTCCGATTTTACGCCTGGCAAGCCAGCAATCCGGGCAATCCCTTGACCGATAAAGTTTACCGTGCCAATTTCTCGGTATTTAAGTTGTGGGCGCTGCTCGCCTAAAATCCGTTGGCAGCTAGAGAAGGTATCCTCTAGCAATCGATGTAAAGCTTGCTCATCTCGGTTCATGGTATTTTTTGATTACCCCTCGTCTCTCGCGTAAAGACAACGGCTAAATCCTCTTCAAAGTCGTTTAAAAATTCCTCGACATTCCAGGCGATTCTTCGGCCAGAGGTTTTTAACTCAATGCCACAGATAAGGGCCGGTTTCACTTCAAATTTTATATCCAGATCACCAACAAGTTCTTGGCGAAGAACTGGGATAATTTGCTGACGCAATTCTTCCGAGATTTCAAAGCTGCTAGAGATGATTGCCTCCTGCGTCTTGGCCGTTGCGGCGATCGCTTGACAAAGCACTCGTTTCTCTTCCCGATCCCAATTGCGAACTCGCTCGAGGAAAACTTGAATGACAAGCTGTTCAAGCTGGACATCGGCTAGAGCTGCCAAAACTTGGCGAATTGTCTCCTGAATCTGTTGTAATGCTCGATGTCGCAACTCTTGCAAAAAGGCATCTTTTTGCCGTTGAACTATTTCTTGCCAGCGAGATCGATCTTCTTCTACTTCAGTGCGGATACCTTGCATTAACTCTGTTTGCGTCTGTGCAACTGCTGCCTTAACTTGAGCCAACATCGTCGAGCGCTCAGTCGCAAAATCTTGCTGCATTTGTTGGTATTTTTCGATTTCTTCTCGCGCTAATTGGCACTTTTGTTCGGCAGCTTGCTGGCGATCGCTAATTGTTCTTTCCCGACGTTCCATTGCCTGAATAATAGGACGGTAGAGAAACTTTTGCAGTACAGCCACCAAAATCAAGAAATTGACAATTTGGGCCAAAAAGGTGAACCAGTCAACTGCCACGGAATTATCCCCCCGCTTTAGTCACTACATAACCCCAAAAAGGATTGGCAAAAATTAAAATTAGCGAAATCACAAAACAATAAATTGCCACTGACTCAATAAATGCCAAACCAACAAATAACGTTCGAGTAATCGTATTGGCTTCGTCTGGCTGTTGCGCCAAAGCGGTCAAAGCTTGAGCGATGGCTCTTCCCTCTCCCAGTGCCGGCCCGATTGAACCGATCGCCATAGTTAATCCAGCCGCTAAAATTGATATCATTGCCGTCAAGCCAATATTATTCATGGTTTCTTTGCTCCTTTTCTCCTGTATGAGAATTATTAACCACTTGCTGTGCTTCTGTTGCCGAAGCAATATAAACCATAGCCAAAATCGCAAAAATATACGCTTGAATTAATCCAGTCAGTAAAATATACGCTTGAATTAATCCAGTCAGTAGCTCCAATACCTGCATGATAATCGGGAAAAAGAGAGGGGCAATGGATAAAAGAATAGCTACTATCATGACATCACTCATCACATTGCCAAACAGCCGGATGGCCAAGGACAAAGTGCGTGACAGTTCCCCAATCAGATGAAAAGGTAACATCAAGGGATGGGGTTGTAGATAGTGCTTGAGATATTTTTTTAACCCTGACTGACGTATGCCGTAAAATGGCACCGCCAAAAAAACACAGATAGCAAGTGCTGCCGTTGTAGAAAGAGAGGCCGTGGGCGGATGATAGCCTGGGATGATTTCTAAGAGATTGGAAGCGGCGATGAAAATAAACAAAGTACCAATAAATGGCAAGTAGATATCCGGTTGGCATCCGCTAATATCTCGTATTTGACCCCGCAATTCTTCGATGACAACTTCCAAAACATTTTGCCAGCGAGACAGACGAGTATCTGTCGATAGTCGGCGCGTGATTAGCCAGGAACTAATGCCCAATAACGCCATTAACCCCCAGGTAAACAACAGAGTAGCATTAAGGGCAATTGCTCCTGATTGCCAGAAAATAATCTTGTCAGGACTTAGATACATCAGCTATTGTACTTAGTTGCTTCTGAATTTAGGTTGTACCTGCTGCAATATTAGATTTCTCGTCCAGAAGAAGGTGGCCAGGCTTAACAGCAAGTGGAGGACTGGCAAGTGGGGGACTGCAGCTATTATCGCATAAAATCCCAGCAAAATTATGCTTGTACGCCCCAAAAAACTAATCAAAGTTAACACCATGGGATTATGGGTTCTGGGGAGTTGACGCACCGTTAGCCACAATCCCCCAAAATGCGCCAAACCCAAGGCCATTCCCGCTAATAGTGCCAGAGGAAAATACAGCAGTTCAATCATGATTGAGTTCCTTTTTCGATTGCTCGCGTGCGCGCTCGATGGCGGATTGTTCGCGCTTAACCCACTGCCCGGCATTCAAACAGCCCAGCATCAACCCAGCCAACATTAACATTAATGTCCAGGAAAAGCGACTCGGCCATTCTCGATCGATCCAGATACCGAGTGCCATACCTAAGAGAGTGGGTAGAACGACTGACCAGCCGACCAATCCCAATAATCCCAGGCCAAACCATATACTGTGCTTCTTTTCTACTCTAGCTCTGAGTTTACGCTCTTCCTGGCCTCCTACCTTGCGGCTAAAGCGCAAACGATTTTTTTGATGACTTCTTGCTGCCATTTTATTTATTACCCATATTTCCATTATGGCGTTTCCTAAGCTAGTGAGGTACGCCTATTTTTCTTCTCTTTTGCCTTTTGCCTCTTGCCTTTTGCCTAAAACCCATAACTTTTGTACCTCAGCAGACTGAAAAACGCTATATTTCTCGTCTAGTCTCCTCGCTGCCCTCCTAGTTCGATAAATTGCCGGATCATGTTAGCTTCCAGTTTTGTCAGAGCCACGCGAGTGCGTTTTTCCCGCTCATCTAAGATTTGAAACTGCTTTTCTACCGCCTCTCTTAAGCATCCTAAGTCGGCACTGTCAACAGCATGGCGAGTAGAAACCCGCACCTCAAAACCAGATTTGACCAAAATGCCCTCATCCACGGCCATAAATCTTTCCTGCTCTTGAGGAGTGGTGAAAGACAGCAATCCGGGCAAGATAGCGGTGACAAAATCAATGTGATGTGGCAGCAGGCAAAAGCAACCGCTTCCCGATTCTGCTGTGACTTTAATGACTTCTGTCTCTAATAGAATTCGGGTGGGCAATATAACTCGGAGTTTCATCGTCCCTGTCATAGCTTTACCGCCTCATCAATCGTGCCAATCATGTAAAGTGCCTTCTCTGGATAATCCGAAAATTCATCTTGGAGAATGCGATCGCATCCCGCTAAGGCCGCTTCTAGCTCGACAAATTTACCCGCCATTCCTGTAAACTGTTCGGTAGAAAAGAAAGGCTGGGTGAGAAACTTTTCTAATCGTCTGGCTCTGGCTACAATCTGGCGGTCAGCCGGTGAAAGTTCTTCTAATCCTAGCATGGCAATAATATCCTTGAGTTCTTCGTAGTTCGCTAGGGTTTGCCGCACTGCCTGGGCGATGCGATAGTGTTGCTCGCTGACAATAGGCGGCATCAACATTTTCGATCCCGATTGCAGTAAGTTCACCGCCGGATAAAACCCCTCACTTGCTCGCTGGCGAGAGAGTACAATTGATGCCGATAAATGAGAAAAGGTATGAACAGCCGCCGGATCGGTAAAGTCATCGGCTGGGACGTAGACTGCTTGAATGGAGGTGATTGCGCCCGTAGCCGTACTGCCAATCCGCTCTTCTAGCTCTGCCAGTTCCGTGGCTAATGTCGGCTGATACCCTACCCGCGAGGGTAATTGTCCCATCAACCCCGATACCTCTGAACCGGCCTGAATAAAGCGGAAGATATTGTCAATTAACAGTAAGACATCTTGTTTGGCCGTGTCGCGAAAGTATTCCGACATCGTCAGTGCGGCGTGTCCGACGCGAAATCTGACCCCGGGCGGTTCATCCATCTGCCCAAAGATCATCACCGTATTCTGCAAAACCCCGGCTCCGCGCATTTCTTGGTATAAATCTAGGGCTTCCCGACAGCGCTCCCCAATTCCACAGAAGATACTAATTCCCTGATCTTGCTTGACGATATTATGAATCATTTCGGTAATCAAAACCGTCTTGCCAACACCCGCCCCGCCAAATAATCCTGCTTTCCCCCCCCGTTCCAACGGGACAAGCACGTCTATGGCTTTAATACCGGTTTTGAGAATTTCCGAGCTAGTGGTTCGCTCGTACAGGGGAGTCGGATTTGCATAAATTGAACGCCATTCTCCCTCAGCTATCTGTTCTTGTCCGTCAATTGTTTCCCCAAATATATTCAACATCCTGGCGAGCAACCTCTCGCCCACTGGAACTCGCAAGGGATGACCCGTATCTATGACTGGAGAACCGCGAGCTAAACCGGCTGTTGGCTTCAGTGAAATGGCCCGTACCAGTTGGGAGTTAAGATGGGCCACAACTTCCATCGCTACACTGCCATCTTCTCCCGCCTGAAGTTGGCTATGAAGCTCTGGCAGCCTTTGGGAAAAATAGACATCAATGATGCTTCCTCTCACTGACACTATAGAGCCAGCGTTGAGTTTGTTAATATCTCGGTGATCGTTCATCGAAAAATTGGCTCTGAAACCCCGTCTTTTTAGGACGGCTTGATATTACCATCTAGATGGTCACTTACCGCCCCAGTCCATTAATATAAACAGAATTTTGCCCGAAAAGGAGTTATAGATTTAGCTAAACAGGTTTTATCGCTGTAGCTGATGACCACAGCTACTACAAAAGCGATCGGTTGCCGCTACTTTTGCCCCGCATTGACTACAAAATTGGGCTTTACTGACGGTTTTTGCGTCTCCCATACTCATTTTCATATCTCCCATTTGCATTTCCATGGGGGCAAAATTCATCGACATATTACCCATTTTCATCGGTTGCATCGGTTGCATCGGTTGCATCGGTGAGGAGGAGAAACTGGTAGCAGTGGTCGATTGAGAGGACTGAGAAACTCCAGAGGTATGAGGGGAGGAAAAACTGATACTGCTTCCTTGAATTTGGATTCTGTGGGGTCCGGTTTCAGTGATAATTTCAATAATTGCCCCTTGGGGAATTATCTCTATTTGGGGTTCTTGTGTCCAAACTCCCGTGGCAAAACTACTGCTAGACTGCTGTTGTTGTCCCACTGCACCACTCGCGAGAGTTACAATCGTCTGCAGCCCTTGATTATCCAGATAGAGACGTTGTCCTGTGGGTAATTCACTATAAATAGCCATATTTTTGACAGTGAAAAGTAAAAAGTAAAAACCTAGTTCACACCCCTAGGATCCAGTCTAGCGAGGATAGAAATGTTAGAGAATTTTCTTAAGAATTTTATCGACAAAAAAAGGGTGGTTTCACCCACCCTCACCATGTCTCAAGAAAACAAACTTTTTAACGGACGCTACCGGCTAATTTATCGACCCGAATCGGTTTCATCAGGTACAATTTGAGGAATTGCCAAGCATTAGAGGCGAAGATCGGCAATTTCTTCAGGAATTTAACCGGTGCGGGGCTGTTTTCGCTATCGATCGCCCGTAATCCCTCGTTATTGCGAACACAAATCTCTAGGCGATCATAAAATTCAGGACTATCCACATCGAGAACAATCGGGAAGACGCGGCCGGCGGTTTCATTGGTCTTCTCGATTACATACTTATCGTACTCGCGAGCGTCTAAACCGAGAATGGCGTAAAAACCAGAACGCTGAGTATCATTGAGATACATCGTAGCGAAGACCGAAAGCAGGAAGAAACGACACCAGAGACGAGCGCGCCAATCATTAAGAATATCAGGCTGCGCGCGCATGATCGCATCAAAGAAGTCCCCGTGACGGTTTTCGTCTTGACACCAATTCTCGAAGAAGTTAAAAATCGGATAAACCCGATCTTCGGGGTGTTGTTCGAGATGACGATAAATGGTGATATAGCGCCAATAACCGATTTTTTCGGAAAGATAGGTGGCGTAGAAGATAAATTTCGGTTTAAAGAAGGTGTAGTTACGGCTTTTGGTTAAAAATCCCAAGTCAAGGGAGAGGTTAAAATCCGATAAAGCCTTATTAAGGAACCCGGCGTGACGCGCTTCGTCCCGGGACATGAGGTTAAAGCATTCTGCGAGGAGGGGATTTCTGTTTTTTAAACGTCTGCCGAGTTCTTTGTAGAGAAGAAAGCCGGAAAATTCGGCCGTGCAGGATCTTTCCAGAAATTCCACGAATAAACGGCGAGTTTCGCCATCAATATGCTCCCAAGAGCGATCAAATTCTTGATTGCGAACGAAGTGATGCCGGTTATAATCGGTACGGAATTCCTCTAAAATCGCTTTCAGTTCTTCTTCGTTAGCGGCGATCGACATTTCCGCCATCGCTTCAAAATCGGTGGTGTAGAAGCGGGGAGTGAGGATCGTTTCTTTAGCGGGAACTTTTATACCCGGACGGATTTCCTCGAATTCTGGTTTTTGGATCGTGCTGACCATAGGGATTATTGATTTTACTCTGGGATGATGATTGAGACGAGTAAAGGCTCTGAGATGATAATGACCAGCCGTGAAAAAACGGCTAGGATTCACTATAGCAAGCTCTCAGCCCTAGACTCCCTTCCTGTTCATTAAAAGTTACAACTCTTAATTAAGCTGTGTGAACAAACCCAGATTTTTCGCTGGGAGTCTTGACAACTTTTCGGAGAGGTGGGGTTTGTTCAGTGATCAGTAAACAGTCATCAGTAATCGGTGAACTGAAAACTCACATCTGATAACAAGGACTGAATCTAAAACCTAATTGGTTAAGTTAAAAGCTTTGATGTGCTTAGTTTCTACCTTCTTTTTTGGAGCCTGTTGCCTTGTACCATGATCAAGAGTACACGACGGAACAAGCTGCTTATGGAATCGCATTCCTGTTAATTCGGCAATTGACCAATCTCACAGTTATAGAACGTTCCCGAAAAGGGACTGGATTTGATTATTGGTTAGGAAGTCAAGATTCAGCTATCACATTGCCGTTTGAGCGAATGGCACGCCTAGAAGTCTCTGGGATTCGTAAGGGCAATCGCAGTAAAATTAATGCCAGAGTCAAGCAGAAAATCGAACAAACTGGTGCATCTGACCCAGAAGGATTGCCAGCCTATATCATTGTAGTAGAGTTCAGTCGCCCGATCTCTGTCGTTAGCACAAAACAGAATCCTGGAGGAGCCTTACTTCAATGAGCCAGATTCAAACGTTTCACCAACAAGCAATGGATTTAGCCGAGGCAGCGGCAGTCGCCCGCTTGAGAGGTGCGATCAAACAGGCGACACAGTTGACACGCCAAGCCTTTGAACAAGAAACCCAAGCTGCTAATTTAATTGCTGGCGTTCTCGATGCCGAACCCACTCGATCTGTCCTCCACCGTAGCGCTGCATCTTTAGCGATCGAATGTGGTGAGCTACGAGCCGCAGAACGCCTGATCGTAACAGCATTATCCGGGAATCCACCCCCAGAGATTGCGGAAGAACTCAAAGATTTATTCATTCAAATCAATCTGAGTCAATATCTGAAGCGTCAAGGAATTGATATTGACATCAAAGAACTGCAAGGCTTGGTAAATCAGTAATGGATCGGTGAGGCACGGTCTAACAACACAGTGGAGCGGACGGTACAAAGTCTTTGCGCTTCGTTCTAGTTCTCTCACCGCCGCTCACTTTAGCCGTTATCTTGACAAGAGGGAAGAAGGATTTTCTCAATTCAAACCATAACAATTGATGATAGATATATAGTGCTTTTCACGTTACTAAGGTATCGACAAGTTTTGCTAACAAGGGGCTTAAGCCCCTTGCCTATGCCTCATCCTAATAAAAACTGCTATAATGCTCGACGGATTTAGTCTCGGTGAAAATGTAACGGGAGAGATAGCGGCTTTGAGTGCGGCGGCACTTTGGGCGGTTTCTGCGGCGATTTATAGTCTATTAGGCCAGAAAATCCCGCCTTTATTGCTTAATTTTCTGAAAGGAGTAGTCGCGATCGCTTTAATTGCCCTGACGCTGCCCCTTTCCGGACAATGGCGCGATATTAATCAGCAAAGTTCCGTATTTATACTCTTGACAAGTGGCGCAATTGGTATAGGAATCGGTGACACGGCCTATTTTACCGCCCTTAATTATTTGGGACCGCGAAAAACCCTCCTGTTAGAAACCCTTTCGCCTCCCTTGGGGGCGATTCTAGCGGCGACTTTTTTGGGGGAATCCCTCAAAATATCGGCTTATATTGGCATTATTTTGACCATCTTCGGGGTTGCTTGGGTTATTTCCGAAAAAACTCTCGAAATCAATGGTCAACGCCCCTGGCGGCGAGGAATTGCCTGGGCTTTAATTGCGGCGATTTCCCAAGCGGTGGGGGCGGTTTTATCTCGTCAGGCACTGGTAGAGTCGGGAATGTCTTCTTTGCAGAGTACCCTTTTTCGTCTGTTAGCGGGGACGGGAATAGTGTTAATTCTGATGTTTTTTCGCCGTCAGGAATCATCACCACCGATTAACTGGTCATTGCGTCTGATTGCTATTATTATTGTCACTGCTTTTGGCAGTACGTTTTTAGGGATATGGTTACAGCAGACTGCTTTAAAATTCTCTCCTGTGGGTATTGCCCAAACTCTCACCGCTACCAGTCCTTTATTTGTCCTACCGATCGCTGCCATGATGGGGGATCGGATTAACTTGCGGGCGATTTTCGGGGTGATGATTGCTTTGCTAGGAATTGGGATTTTGTTTCAATAAGTGGTTTATTCATCGGTTTGTAGTCTTGTTTTAGCAATAATGCGGGTTTTCTTTAAATCTCCCTCACTCAATTCTTCTCCCACCTGTAAACGGGTGGCATTAGTTTGGAGGACAGTAGCGGCATTTTTTTCTCCTAATTGTAGGGCCGTTTTGGCTGCGGTTTGTAGCATGGTAGCAGCAGCCGCTCGATCGCCCTGTTTTAATTTTTCTTCGGCGATTTGGGTTTGACGATATTTGGCTAAAGTCAGAATTGATTTCTGAACTTGCTCGTCTAATTGGGATTGATAGAGAGCTTGGGAAGTGATATCAAGGCTAAAAGTCGCAGTTTCTACCCCTTTTTGACCAGAAGCGGGATCATCGTAGCGAATCTTCACTTTAGCTATGGTGTGAGTACCGGGGTAAATTTGGTCAATATAGAGATTGAGGAGGAGAATTTTTTCTTCATCTATCATTAAATCACCCAAACGGGTGATGTAAAAATTGCCCTCTTTTTGTAGGCTCATTTCTATAGTTTCTGGGGCAACTTGGGCAATGGGTTTTAACTCCGCTAAATGAGTCCGAGCATCTAATTCTAATTGCAGGAAAGCGTTAGTTAACCGCACAGATTGCAGACGGTTAAATAGACGAGTAAATTCAATTAAAGCCTGTTCTGGTCTTTCGATATAGGATAAACTTCCACCGGCGATATCGGCAATTTTTTCTAGGATATCTTGATTCCAACGATCGCCAAAACCGAAGGTATTTAAGGTGATACCGTACTCAGCCGCTACTTCGGCCAATTTTAAACAGCGTTGATTATTTCCGTGTTCATTTTCACCATCGGTAAGCAGAAAAATATGAGATACATAACCTTTGCTGCCGCTGGAACTTTCTTGAATGCCTAATTTTATCCCTTCATCGATCGCCGTGCCTCCTCCCGCTTGTAATTGTTGAATTTTTGAGCGAATTAAGGTCAGATCATCCTGTCGCGATTGGGAAGGAAGAATAACTTTAGCGCGATGATCGAAAGCTATCACCGAGAGACGATCATTAACCCCGAGGGATTCTATTAAACTTAAAGCCGCTTTTTTGACCGTTTCTAGGGGTTTTCCCTGCATAGAACCGCTATGATCGAGAACTAAACAAAGATTAATCGGTAAATTTGTGTCGATCTGTTCACTGGTGGCGGCGATCGAGAGCATCAGTTGACGTTGACTGCTGCTTTGATTAGCATCGATATGACTGTCACTCAAGGCCGATTTTAGAGTTACGCGCATAAGAGCTTTTTATCGTGGTCGTTGATATTTCTATTGTAATGAGTATAGTTAGATTTGTGCTTATTTTCCCGTCCGGCATCGAGTTAGACAAGTTCGAGAAGTGGGTGCATCTCATTTTTGTCAATCTAAGTAGCTGGTTATAATTAAATTAAAAATGGATTTTAGGTTCGATCCCCCCTTAGTACTAGGGTTGATTCATAGTAGGGTTGATTCATAGTAGGGTTGATTCATAGTAGGGTTGATTC
>SFAU01000022.1 GCA_007096045.1 Microcystis novacekii Mn_MB_F_20050700_S1
TGCTATTAATAAAAGTTATATTTTCTCTGAATTATCTCAACAAAAACTTATCTTCTCAATTGGCTTGAATAATCAATTATCTTTCTCCTGCTGCCCCCTTACTTTTTCAGCAAGCCCTACATAGCAAATTAACGCTCCCCATCATCATGGCAACACACTGGGGGAACGAAAGCCAAAACGATGGACAGCGCGATGCCCAATCCGAATACCAAATATTTGTGCATCAGGAAAACGTATTAACAGTTGTTTAGCAGCTGTTATACCATTTTTCTTTATTTGCGTCACAACGAATGCAGGCTTGGCAAGCATTCGAGCGTGGATGTCTGTCATGGATTTAGAAATTTGGTATTAGGCTGTCGTCAGCCACTTCAAAAGCCCCTGTTTCGATGTCTATTGCTACAATTCTCCCATGATTCCCTTCCTCGACTTGAGAACGTACAATTTTAACTGAATCTAAGCAGAAAATAAATAAGCTCTCCTGATGACTGATAGGTAAAAGGTGTGTTACTGCGGTGACACACCTTAAATCAAATATTGTTGGGTTTCGTTGCCTCAACCCAACCTACAAGATCGGTGATCGCACTATGCCCCTTCATTTTACCCTGAGCAATGGAGGTGTCTATCCTTGAGGTGGCGGAGGGGATTAAACCAGAAGTTGTTGGATTTCTTTTCGTCAACCCAAGCTATAAGATCAGCGATCTGCTACGCAGTGCCTTCGGCATCGCACTCAGCCCACCAGAGCGGTATCGCACTTAAACCCACAGCTTCAATCAATGTGCATGGTGCGTTCCCCAAAAATCGATCGCTGGAGCAGTAGGAGCCACATTAGGGAACGCACCCTACAAGATCGGCGATCGCAACGATAGGCAAAAGGTGTGTCACCGCAGTAACACACCTTAAATCAAATATTGTTGGGTTTCGTTGCCTCAACCCAACCTACAAGATCGGCGATCGCACTACAAGGTCGGCGATCACACAGTTAAGTCTCTCATTCTAATTTTGTCTTCTTCAATAACTGTAAAGTGTCCATACCAGTCATCCCGCAATGAGATAACCTTGGCAACTTTCTCAGCGACTACAGATCCAGAAGGTACTCTTATTCTAAACAAAATAATACCAACACTGGCCGGCAACCTTGAACGAAAGGCGAGTTCTCCAAAATCTTTATCAAATGTCAAGAGAATACGATTTTCTGCCTGGGCGCGACTTAAAACTTCACGGTCGGAGATTCCGGGGGATTCCATCCTAATCCACAGTACATCATGGCCATTTTGTCCTAGGGCTTCAACCGCATCAAGGGGGAAATTTTCGTTCGCTAGAAAACGCATCAGTTAAGCAGGAATAGCATAGACTTTCTCAGACTTGAGCATTACACTAGCATAGCTAAGACAAGCTTGAATATCTTCTACTGTAATACCTGGGTAGTTTCGCAGAATTTCATCAATACTCCAACCTTGGGCGAGAAGATCGATGATAAATTCAACCGCAATCCTTGTTCCTTTAATGATAGGTTTTCCCACCAAAATATCGGGATTTAGTGTAATTCGAGTTTCCCAGTCCATAGCTACATCATTGAAAGTGTTTTCAAAAAGGTCAAGGCTGCGTGGGACGCACCCTACAATATCGGCGATCTCTTGGAGGTTCGGCTAAGTAGGCTTTCTTGAGCATTTTATCTCCTCGTCTCTACTCGTTTTATTATAACAGGATTTGGTATCACAGCTTCAATCAATGTGCATGGTGCGTTCCCCAAAAATCGATCGGTGGAGCAGTAGGAGCCACATTAGGGAACGCACCCTACAATATCTAGCTTTCTAAATTGTAAGAGCTGATCTTGAGAAGCTGGAACTTGTCTGCTAATACCAATTACCTCATAACCAGCATTAGCTAGATGTTCAGCAACGTATTGCCCTACTTTGGCTCTTCTCGACTTTGTGTGATAATTTTTGCTTATGGAATCGTGAAATACTTATCAGACAAGACTTTTAGGACTATCTTGCGGATATTCTATCAGTATAGACCCCGTTTCCACACAACTACTCCCAGTAACAGCTATTCGCATAAGTAACTTTTCTTATGTAAAAAATCTTTTCTGCAAGCAGAGTTTATATTCATACTGCTTCTGGTCATCTTGCCATCTAACTACATATTATACGGAAACTTTCCGCATAACACCCTCCAGAGTAAGAATATGGGTCAACTCTCGGCATATTACCTTAGGCGCGGTCGCCAGAACTTTCCCCTATATCACGCCCAAAAGCCTGTTAGTCAGATTAGCTTACTGCAAACAGCCTCCTTTAAGGAGACTGATCATAGAAGCCTTCTAGGAATCTAGCAAAGATTCTTGTATCTGGCTGCACTTGGTCACAAAATTTCACTATTATTTCGGGTGCGGTGATTTGTTAAAGTGATTGTTCACTAAATGGTATCAGCCGCGACGACAATTATCGCAATGACCACAGCGAAAATTATCGGCATTTTCCTGAAAACCAAAGGCATTTAAGAGAAATTGCCAACGACAGCGACGGGTATAGAGATAGGGAAACATCTCATTTTTGGGTTTAAAAGTCATCTTAGCTGAATTATGGCGATAAATAAGCCGATAATGAAAAGGATCGAGCCATTCTAGGCGATCAAGACTGTGTAAAAGGGAGAGAATGAGCGCACCATCGGGAAATTCGGCACTAATCGCCTCTACTTTGCCCTCTAGGGGAATTTGGGCTAAAATTTGCCAAGCTTGTCGGTATTGGCGTTCCTGTTGGGAGTTAAAGAATTTTTGCTGGTTTTTATCGCTATTATCTAACCATCCCGTCGGTTCACTAATTAAGGTGAGAGCCTGCATTTTACCGCCATCGCGACCACCGCGGCCGATTTCCTGTAGGTATTCTGATAGTAAAGCTGGGGGTTGGTAGTGGACAACCCAACGCACATCAGGTTTATTGATACCCATGCCAAAAGCTGAGGTACAGACAACAAAAGTTAAATCCCCCCGCAGCCAATTTTGTTCTATTTGCCGACGCTGAAAGGGCGATAAACCGGCATGGTAGGCACTGGTGCGATAATGGAGAGATTGCAACCATGCCGCTAAATTTTCACTATGGCGACGGGAACGAGTATAGATCAGGCCGGATTGTCGAGGTTGACTGGTGAGGAAGTTTAATAGTTGATGACGACGACAACCGGGGCTAATACATATTTTGGTGCTTAAGTCAAGGTTTTGACGGTAAGGATTTATTAAGAAAAGCTGTGGTTTTTCTAGTTGTAAGACGCGGGTGAGAGTCTCACGGGTGGCAGGATTAGCGGTGGCGGTAAAAGCAGCGATCGCTATTTGGCTGCCGGCCGGTTTTGATTGCAGAAGAGCGGGACGGACAGCACCGAGACGACGGTAAGCAGGACGAAAATTATCGCCCCACTGGGTTAAACAATGGGCCTCGTCGAGGATGAGAGCGTTAATTTTAACGTGGGGAAGGGTTAATTTTGACCAGAGGGGCGGACTTAAGAGGGTTTCTGGCGAAAGATAGAGAAGTCGCAGGGTTTGATCTGCGATCGCAGCTAAAGTTTTCTTTCTCTGTTGTCGAGGGATTTCGTGATGAATCAGGGCAACGGGTAATTTTTTGGCTAATAATTCCTCCACCTGATTTTCCATCAGGGCCACTAGGGGAGAAATCACTAGGGTTAAGCCGGTTTTTAATAAAGCGGGCAGCTGAAAACAGATAGATTTACCAAATCCCGTGGGCATGACAATCAGGGCATCTTTGGCCGCTAAAATTGTCTCGATAATCTCCTGTTGGGGAAAGCGAAAGCTATCATAGCCCCAAATTCTTTGAAAAATAGTCTGGATGCTTTCGGTATCGTGGGAAGACATGGGTTAACTGCTGGGGTGTGGGGGAGTGGGGGAGAAGGGAGAATAAATAAAAAGCAATCTCCTGACTGACTTGAAAATGATAACGCGACTAAAAAGCGTTATGAACGAGTTTGCCAGTGTCTTCAAGGATAACAGCCAGATTTCCCCGTACTTTAGACCAATTTAAGAAACAACCGCAACAGGCTCAAGAGTAACTTGATAACCAAGCTTCTCTAAACGTTTAACCAGACGTTTTTTCCACTTTCGGGTCGTTGTTCGTCAAAATAATCAGTCCCTAAATCGCGGTAAGGTTGTTGACGAGAGGTAAGATGATCAGCAATAACCAGGATGGAATGAGCGACAGCAACAGCAGCACGTTTTTTGCCCCGACGCGCCGACAGACGGCGATACTGGGCAGCTAAGTAGGGCTGGCTGAATAAATCTAAAAACCTTGTTGGGTAAGACTTTTAGACTTTCTTTGCTTGTTAACCAATCCGAGAGATTTAACCAGTCTTTGGTCAAGGTACTAAATGTCCGTATTTCCTTTTCCCATCCCCCCTTCTTTTTTGGGGTGATCAGACAAGCTACTACGGTTTTTTGATGCACATCTAGACCGGCACAATGTGGGTTGACTACTGGCATAGCTTTTCCCCCCTGCTCTGAGAGGGAACAACCTTTTTGTCTTAGCCTTAGTTGGAGGCTATCATATTTTCATGCTTGGCGGTGCCAACTTTGGCATCGGGACTGCCTCCTAACTCCTGATAACTGATAACTGATGAAAAGATTAGCTTGGTTCGATCGCTTAGTGTTAGCGACTATTTTGGCTTTAATTGCCGCAATATCGTCGATTTTGCTCCAGGGAAATCAAGTCCCGACCCGAGGGGAGAATTTTAGCTGGCAAGGGCGAAAAATTGGCGTTAGGGACAATTATTTTACTTTAAGTTTTAATCGACCGATTGACCGTTCCGACGTGGAAACCAGCTTGGTGATCGATCCTCCCTTACCGGGTAAAATTAGCTGGGCCGGAGATCGCTTGACCTATACTTTGACGGAATTACCGATCTACGGCAAAAAATATCAAGTAAAGTTATCTATTGCTCAAGGTGAGGACTTTATCGGGGAATTTTACAGCCACGATCGAGCTTTTGCCTATATTGGAGTCAACCAAGAGGAAAGAGGCCGTTTAATCGTCTGTAATATCATTCAGGGGCCAAATAACGTCACGGAACTGAAAAAAACCATCCTTACCCCTGAGGATTTGGTGGTCACGGATTTTCAAATGTATCCGAGGGGGGAGAGAATTTTATTCTCGGCCTTCGATCGCTCTGACCTAGGACGAGATACCCCAAAACAGCAACTTTACACAATTACCACGGGGTTAAATCATGATGAACATGGTCAAAATTTGCCCATTGGTCGTATAGAAAAGTTTTTAGATGCGAAAACCTATCAAAATCTTCGCTTTAATCTCTCAGATAACGGCAAAACCCTAATCGTGCAGAGAATCAATCATGGGAATCCGGGGGATGCCAGTTTATGGGTAATCAGCGATGATCGACAATCGCGACCGTTAGGAATGCAAGGGGATAATTTTTTACTATCTCCCGACGGTAAAAAAGCGGTTGTCAGTCAAAAGGGAGGGGTAGCGGTGATTCCTTTGGATGTGCAGGCGGGAAAACCGCAATTTTTGCCTACCTACGAGAAAATACTCGCTTTTTCCCGCGATGGTCGCCAAAAACTAATGGTGAAATCAGAACCGGATAATCAGCGATCGCTATTTTTGCTCAACGATCAGGGAGAGTCAAGACTACTATTAAGAACAGCTAATCCGATTATTAGCTGTGAATTTGAACCGCGACAAGAAAAAACTCTTTACTGTCTGAAAAGCGATCTGGTTATGGGCAGCGATGGCAAGGTGAAAGAAGAACCTTTTTTAGGGATTATTGAGCTAAAAACGGGTAAAATGATGCCCCTGCTGGCTTTACCTAATTATCGTGACGTGCAGATGAGTATGTCTCCCGATGGCGTGGCCTTATTATTTGATCAGTTAGCAACCATACCCTTTGGAGTCGGAAATGATTTAGTCACCGGGGAGGGGTCGAGCATTGCCGATGGTCGTCTCTGGTTATTACCGCTTCCTGATCAATTCAGTCCCAATAGCATTCCGAAAATTTTACCTCAAGAACTCAACGCTGGTTTTAAACCCCGTTGGCTGCCCTAATACAGCAGAATTAAGGAGTTAGGAGTCAGGAGACAGGAGAGAAATCTTTCCCTAATCAGGTGACTCGGAGAATGCTGACTCCCGAAAACGAAAACCTCATACCTCACCATTAAGATAAGTGCTATATGCTACTTCAGCGATTTGGTTTTTTATTGCGTCCTAGTGGCGATATCGAGATCGAGCGGGGGATTCGGACTTTATTAGCGATCACAGTGCCGATTATTATCGGTGATATTTTAGCTCGGTCAGAAGTGGGGTTAATGGTCGGTTTAGCGGCTCAAACCTTGATTTTAGCTGATGTGGGGGGACTTTACTGCCTGAGAGCGAAAACCCTAGTCGCTACGACTATCGGGATGGCTCTAGCTTTGATTATCGGCACATTAGCCAGTGCTTGGCTAGGATTGACCGTAGTGATAGTTTTTTGCGGGTTGTTTCTAGCGGGTTATTTGACGGTTTACGGCGAAAATGGGGCGTTAGCTGGGGTAGTAATCAGTTTATTGCTGCTTTTGGCCGTTTCTTTGCCATCGGGAGATATGATCGTCGCTTTACAACGGGCCGGAATCGCTGTTTTGGGGGGGGGATGGACAATTTTTTTGGCCCTGTTTATCTGGCCTTTTCGTCCTAATCAGCCTTTACGTCAGGTAACGGCGGAAAATTTTCAGGGTATCGCCACCTATCTCCGCTCTTTGCCCTTACACTCTCGTTCTAATGCTCATGAGGAGCCATATTTTGACCAAATTCGCCAACTGTTGCTCCGTTCGCGGAAAACTGTCACCTTGACGCGTCGGGGACGTTGGGGAAAGAATGAGCTGCGGGAATTGTTAATCGTCTTGATTGAAGATAGCGATCGCATTAACACCAGCTTAATCGCGCTGCGAGAATTGCTTCATCTTCATCCCTTGCCACAACTGACCACGGTGGGTATTTTATTAGAAGATATTCTCGTGCAAGTGGCGGAAATTAGCGAAGATATTGCTGGGTTAATTTTGGGTAGAAATAAAGAACCGGATTGTGAGCGCTTGCAGCTATTACTCAAGGCGATCGAGCAACAAAAAAACCTGCAAGCTAAAGTTTTAGAAAATGCCCAGGATGATTATAGCAGTTATGTGGCAATTTCCCAATTAAATAATCGTTTAAAAAAATTATTTAAACAGCTAAAAATAGCCAGTGAAACAGCGCAACATTTGCGGCAAAGGGAGGACTTTTCAGATAAAAAAAATACTTGGCAGCGGAACTTTGAAGGGATAGAAAAAGAGTACGGTCAAGAAAAAGCCTGGTGGGAACCATTAAAATCTAATTTTAATCTAGACTCGCCCCTATTTCGCCATGGTTTACGCTTGGGTTTGGGAAGTGCGCTAGGAGTTTTGATTTACAATAAGCTAGCAATTACCCATAGTTTTTGGATTGGTTTAACCTTAGTTATTGTGTTAAAACCAGATTTTAGCTTGACTTTTCAACGCTTTTTTAATCGGGTGTTTGGCACGATTTTAGGCTCGTTTTTTGTTTTGGCACTGTTGCGAATTATAGATAATCCGCTCTGGTTAGAAGTTATTGGGGTTATTTCTATAGCGATCGCTTTAACTTTGGTGCGATTTCACTATAGTTTAGCCGTATTTTTTATCACAATTTTTGCTTTAATTATCAGTCGTCTCGATACCAGCAATGACGGGATTAATTTAGAGTATATCAGAATAGTTTATACTTTAATCGGTAGTGCTTTAGCTTTTGCACTTTCCTTCGGTTTTTTACGGTTTAATGAAGATGAACGTTTTTCCCTCGCTGCCATTAAAGCATTAGAAGCTAATCAAATATATTTTCAGTCAGTTATGGCAGTTTATTTAGGAGAATCATCCTATCAAACTGCAAGTTTATCTTCCCATCGCAATAAAGCTCGACGAGCAAATACAACTATGCAAACGGCCCTACAACGATTAATTGATGATCCTAGCACACCTTTTCCACAAATGGAACCAGCAATCACTTTAAGTAATTATATTCCCCGTTTTGGTCGCGGGGTGACAGTTTTATTGACGGAATTGGAACAATATCGCGGTAGTCCTCCCCATCCTAATCTCAGTCTGTTCACGCAACAAATAACCCAAGCTTTGACGCAATTAACCCAAGCTTTGCAAACAAATAATCCTCCTCTTCCCTTACCTCCCCTGGAAGATACTTTAGAAGAAGTCCTCGATCATTTGCAAGAATTGCGAGAGGAAAGGTTAGTAGAAATTGCCGATCAACAAGAGGGAACTAATCTCCAGAAATATTTAGGGGATTATAATATTGTCACCACGGAACTTGTGGAATTATCCAGTCGTGTTGGGGTAATGAACACAGCAATTGATCGTTTTATTAGAAGTTAAAATTTAGTTATTATAACAAGGGTGTATCTGATTTTTGTAAATCTACTGAGTTGGTATTTTTAAAGGGAAACTATCTTCTAAAATTGGTCATTACTTCCGATTTTATCACTCAATCCAAGCTTTTGGTGGGTTCTACCCCCCAAACCCCTAGGGTTGATTCATAGTAGGGTTGATTCATAGTAGGGTTGATTCATATAGCAAAAAATAGGTTATTTAGGACATCTTCAATTTTCAAGCTCTTATTGGTCAAGGGTTTTACCGATTGATCGTCCTAACCAACTCGCTCTCTGCTATAGTAGGGTTGATTCATGAATCAACCCTACCCAAACCCCGAAGCGCATTAGCTTTTCGGTGAGATGCTTACACGCGATTGTTCATATTTTTGTACCAATTTAAGAGTCACTGATAATTGCTGATTGTCTGTATTTCTGCAAAGGTGAGATGCACCCATTTAGCAGTCAGGAGGAAAATCGATTAACTTCGATAATTTCCGTATATTCAAAATTATTAGGACTGCGTTTCACCAGAGAATAATCAACACCATGAAGATTAATTAAGTCCTCTTGACAATCCGCTTTCGGAGAATTATAAACTAGCACATATTCTTTACCAATATAGGGAGAAATTTCGGTTTCTACTTCTCCTCTCCATTGAGTTTTTGTCACTAAAACAATTAACTGATTGGCTAATTTAGGAATAGCGATCGCCACTTGCCGACGATAGATATGATCAAGACTACCAAAAGGGGAATCCATCACCAGAGGAAAAGTGCTGCTATCAATTCCCATCAAAGTATTTTTCTGACGACCTTCTCGCACTTGATCGATAATTCCTCCGATAAAAGATAAACTGAGAATCTGATTTTCTCCGGTGGAAGCTGCCACGGGAATCGCAAATCCTGTGGTATTTTCTAATAGTCTTACCTCGTAATCGGGACTAATACGGGGAATATAGGGAGTAAAAGAAATTGAGCTAAAGATTTCCTGTACCCGTTTTTCTAAGGACAAACGAAACTGATTTTCTAATCTCTGTCTTACCTCACTAATGCGATTAATTGCCTCTTGAGTCGCTAAAATACGTCGTTGTCCTAAATTATATTTTGCCTCTTTTTGTTGCTGTTTTTGTACCTGTTTTTGCAGGGATTCTAACTCTTTTTCATAGATATCTAGTTGATTTTTATTGCTGCCCTGTTCCAAGCGTAAATCTTTTAGGGAATCCTCGATCGCATCTAACCGAGATTGCAGATTTTTAATATCTTCATCGGGATAATGACGAAATTTATCTCGCACTTCATCTAATTCTGATTCTACCAAAGATAATTCTAAGCGCCACTGGTGAATATTCGCTTGATAATTATCCACTTCTTGCCAAAAATCTAAGATCTTTTTATCCATATCTTTGACTGTGGAAGATAAGCGAATGGCCGCTTCTTCCACATCGGCCATTCCTGCTTTATTCATCCAGTCTTGTACCTGTAAATAAGCTTGACTATTCTCCTGTAATTCATAACCACAAATACATTTTTTCCGCTCTAATAATTGTTGGACAAATTGCTGTTTGATCCCACTGGGTAGTTCCCCTTGTTGTCGTAGGCGATCGATTAATTGCTGAAAATTTTGATTAATTTCTTTTAAAAAGACTTGATAAGCTTGTTGGGAAATTAATTTCTTTAACTTATCCTTAGTTCTGACTAAATCTTGCCGCAGATTTCTTTCCTGTTGTTCTAATTTTTCTTTTAACTGTTTTAATTCCTCGGCACCACTTAACTCTAATAAGCGATTAGTAACGGCTTTTTTTAATTCTTCTTGCTGGGATAACTGGCCAATAATATCTTGCTGACACTGTTTTAATTTCTCGAAATCCTGCTCAATTTTACTTTCCTGTTTTAATAATTTTTTTAAATCCGATTCACCTAAATCTTTAAGATCATCTTGCAAAGATTTCTTAGCTTTTTTTAAATGCTCGATCGCTCGATCTAATACTTTAACTCCCAATAATTCTTTTGTATCTTCGGCGATTTTACCTTGGCTACTACTGCGAAATTGATGATCGATATATTCGCCATCAAAAAAGAAATAACGATGTAAACTTTCGGGTAAGATTTGATTAATAATATCCTCTGGTGGTTGATTGGGTGTATACCAATTACCATCATCACCAGCGTAGAGCATATATAAACTATTCGAACCGTATTTAATTTTACTATTTACATCTTGGTAGGCGAAAAATTTTCGTTTTACCTGATAGCGTTTATTTTCATGTTCAAAGTTTACTTCTGCGGAACATTCTATGGAAGTTCCCGTGGTTACTTCTGTAATTGCCCGTTTATTAACTAATAACTCTGGTTCGGCAAAAGCTGCTGTAAATTTTTCATAAAGAACCCAGGTACAAGCATTTAAAATGGTTGTTTTTCCCGCCCCATTATTGCCATAAATTACCGTCGTATTGCGAGAACTTGCCGCTAAATGTATCTCAGGAGTCTTACCATAAAATTGTCGAAAATTACATAACTTTATTGATAGTAGTTTCATATTTATATAGAGGGGATGATGGGGATGATGGGGAAGTGGGGAAGTGGGGAAGTGGGGAAGTGGGGAAGTGGGGAAGTGGGGAAGTGGAGCATTTGGATGAAATTTCCCTAAACCCCTAAATCCCTATCACCCCAAAATCCTCCGCAACGCGCACGCAGTGACCCCCCTATCTCCTGACTACTGACTACTGACTACTGACTCCTGATAACTGATAACTGATAACTGATTATTGAATTACTTCTTTAATAATTGTTAAAACATCATCATTGATATTGCGAGGATTGCGCTGGTATAACTTATCTCTCTCCAATTTTAAAACGCGATCAATGATTTTTCGCACATCTTCGGGAGCGTTTAAAATCGGTTCTTGGATATTTTGGAGATTATGATCAGGATTAGTCATAGGACAGATTTTTTAATATTTACAGCTGCTGCGTCTCAACCAAAATCCCTGCCGGGGTACGTTAATCTGTTACTAACGCACCCTCAGCCTAGATTGTTTCCCTAAACGAAACTTAAATAGGGTAACTTTTGCGCGGTAGATTGAATCAGATCGAGATTTTGTAACAGCTGTCCGCAGGTATCCCAACCCCCTTCTATTAACATCTGTCGGGAACCTTCATTCATAGAGACGGTAGCGACAAAATCCCCCCATTCCACCGTCATAGTTCTCAAAGAAAGATCGACGGGAATTTCGGGATTAGCTGCAATTAAATCCTGTAAATGGGTGATAGTTTTTGCCTCAGCAGTGACACAGGGAACCCCATTAGCGATACAATTGCCAAAAAATATTTCGGCGAAACTTTCCCCGATAATTGCTTGAATTCCCCAACGTAAAATCGCTTGCGGTGCGTGTTCCCGAGAAGAGCCACAACCAAAATTACCATTAACTACCAAAATTTTCGCTCCTTGGTACTGGGGTAGATCGAAAGGATGACTCCCCTGTAAAGCCGCTCGATCATCGGCGAACACCTGTTCTCCTAAACCTTTAAAGGTGATACAACGCAAAAAACGAGCCGGAATAATGCGATCGGTGTCAATATCGTTGCCTCGCAAGGGTAAAGCTCGTCCAGAGATGGTTTTAACTTGACTCATGATCTTTTTCTAACTTTTACTAGCAGTGACAAAAAAAGTGGTTGTATCTTGCCATACTCCCTGATCGGTGGCATTTTTCTCGATTTCTCGGCGATAATTGTTCACTAGAGTCGCAATTTCGGCAGCCGATAGGCGGTCGCAACGCGCTCGCAACGCGAGATCGAGAGGATTATGCCTAGGATGAAAATACTGCCCATACCAGAAGTTTTTGGCAGTTTCTAGGGGCAAATATCGACCTAACTGCTCGACATTGACCGATATATTGGTAAATCCCGCATTTTCCAGCAATTGATGGCATTTTTCAGGGGTGGCGATGGGAGTATGCAGATTAGGCAACTCAAAACCACTATGTTTGCGACAAACACCACTGATCAAGGGTAGGAAGTGGGATTCTAAATTATGACAGGAAAAAGCGATCTCGCGTAGCGAGCGCGTTGCGACCGAACCGCCTTTTTTTAACCATTGATACCATTTTGCCAGCACTGGCGGGATATCGGGGAAAAGTGCGATTGCCAGAGAACAGGTGATCAGATCGAAACTAGACTCGGCAAAGTCAATGGCAGCTATATCGGCGTTAATTAGGTCAATATTCTCGATATTTAATTCTTCTAGCTTTTTTTCGGCTCTGGCAATCATTGCTGGTGTGAAATCAACCCCGATGACACTTTTTACTTTTGGGGCAATTGCGATCTCGCGTAGCGAGCGCGTTGCGACCGCAATAAATCCCGTTCCCACGTCTAGCACAGATTGGCTTTTTTGTAAATAGAGATAATTTACTAATTTAAGGGCGCAAGCTTCAGTAAAATCATTATCGTAATCGTGACGGTGGGCATAAAAATCAATCACTTGACGCTGATAATCGTTGCTCATCTTCTCTACTGCCCAATTATCGACAAAGATTGACCCAATTGACTTAAATTAAGAGCATGGCCGCCAGTAACTAGATAAACTGCGTCTGCTATTGTGCCAATTCTACGACAGAGATCGCCTAAACGATCGCGAAACAGACGACCGAGGGGATAAGCGGGAACCACACCCCAACCGGTTTCTTCCGCTACCAGAATAACATCAACCGCCGCATTTTTGAGGGAATACAAGAATTGATCGCTGATTTCTAACCATTCGGCTGCCGACATTTCTAAACAATTGGCTACCCAAGTACCGAGGGAATCGATCAATAAACAGTGAGAAAATGGGCTATTATCAATAGTTTCGCTTAATTGTCGGGGAATTTCTCGGGTTTGCCATTGGGGGGAACGTCGCTGCCGGTGTCTTTCCATGCGATCGCACCATTCTTGATCCTTTTCATCCACCAAGGAGGTAGCGATATAAATAACGGGTTTTTGGCTGATTTTGGCTAAATATTCAGCCCATTCACTTTTTCCAGAACGGGCAGCCCCTGTAACTAGGATAATTTTTTCATCCACGATCGAGATTTTGGCAAATAACTAGGGTTTGCTGAATAAGTTTGTTGGTCGGGTTCGGACCGGCAATTCTCATTTTAAAAGGTAACAAGTGATACAGACAAAAATAAAGCTTGAAGAAGAAAACAAAATGCAATCACCAATTGGGGAAATATTGAGGATAAATACTTAGTTACTTTTCTTTGATTATACTACTTTTCCTGTTAGGGACTTGCGGAATATGGGTAAGCTAAGACCTATTTTAACCGCCCATCCTTAGATGGGCTAAATCTCCCCCAATCTCTTTACTGTTGCCTTTTGCAAGAGCGCAAGATTGCCTCATCTCAACCAGCAATTTAAATATGCGGGCAGCTTATTAACTGAACAGAGATAGGGGTCTTCTCGACTTTGTGTGATAATACTTGGCGAACGCAAAGGGTTCGGCAGAAGCGGGTAACGCGACTCGAACGCGCGACATTCACCTTGGGAAGGTGACGTTCTACCACTGAACTATACCCGCAAAACCACTCCTAATCATAGCATTGACTCCCCGGCGAGAGCAACTGCCCTAGGCTGTTTTCCATCACCGCACCAAAACAGTTTATCGGTAAAACCAGTCCGGTAGGAATCTAACATTTTTTCTTCACAGGACAGTAGGGCTTTTTCTAGCTGTTGATCGGCATTTTTTCGGCTTTCTAGCGGCTTTTGTTGATAAACCCCAAAAATAACATCTAAGCCACCCCAAGCACAGCCAAGGGCAGGAAAACCGTGGTGGAGAACATTTTTAGATCGCTTGCCTTGATCGCTGCTGCTGTTGGTAAAATCCAGTAAACCCTCCCTCATAGCTGACTAGCGCAGTAAACCGCTCCCATCAGTCCCACTTGGGCATTAAGGACGATATGAACGGGAATATTGCTTAATAACTCCGTCATCCGACCTTTAGCCCGAAAAGCCTTCATAAAGCTACCCTCGGTCATTAGGGGAAGATTTTTGGCCGCAATCCCTCCCGCTATGTATAATCCTCCGTAGGGAAGTAACTTGAGGGCTAAATTGCCCGCTTCCGCACCGTAGGCCTCGACAAAGATTTTCATGGTTTGATAACAAAGATAATCCGAGTTATCTTGGGCAAAACTGGCAATTTTAGCCGCTAAATCGACGCTTTTTTGCGGTTTATCCATTTCTGCTAACCAAGTGCGGTAAATTTCCGCCATGGCCGGCGATGACTGACTATAGTTATTATCGTGGAGAAATCGATAGATAGAAGTGATTCCAGGGCCGGAAACCACTCGCTCCACCGAAATGCGCTCGATATTATAGAGTTCCAAGAGATAATTTAATAGTTGATATTCTAAACTCGATCGAGGGGCAAAATCGGCGTGGGAACCCTCACTAGCAAACACCTGATATTTACCCTTCGAGACAGGAATCAAAAAACCCTCTCCTAACCCCGTTCCCGCACCAATAACCGCAATCGGGGCCTCTGGTACTGCCGGAGCCGACTGTAGATTGTGCAGCTCCTCTGGGGCTAATCCTAACACCCCATAACCGATCGCCGCAAAATCATTAATTAATTTTACTCGCTCAATCTGCAGCTCCTGGCTTAGGCGATCGCCAGTTAGGGACCAACTTAAATTAGTCAATTCGGAACTATTGTTAACCACTGGACCTGCAATACCGAAACAAGCTTTTTCCACCGGGGGAATAGTGGTTTGTCTGGCCAAAAACTGCTGGACGATCGGGACCAGATCGGGGTATTGTTCACTAGGATAAATTTCTTGATCGAGAGTAGTTAGCAGGGGTTGGGGACTATCTGGTGAGTTTTGGCAATCCGCTAAACGCAGGATTGTTTTAGTTCCCCCGATATCTCCCCCTAAAAGAATCGTCATACTGGTTGTCCCTCAGTTTGTCCCCATAATTATAGTTTTTTTACCGCTTCTCACCAGTAAATTTAAGGGCAGCCGATTCTATACTATAGTGAAAGATGGTCATGCCTAAACCCTAATTAAGGATTGATTAATCGTCGCTCCGGGGTTTGCATGGGGATTGGCTAGAGGACAGAAAGAGGGAGAAATTAGCATTGCCCTCAAATCCGCTAAACTTTTTCAGCAACCCCTAAGTCTGTCATTACTTTTGAAAAATGATATTAGAACTCCATTCTAGCTAATCATGGCATTGACCCCCCAGCAAGAGCAACTGCCCTAGGCTGTTTTCCATCACAGCACTGGTTTGTCCAGAAACACTGAACTGTAAAGCTTCCCGATAGACTCGCCCCGCCAGATGAGCAAAAATATCGCCGCCCCCGGTGGGGCGGCGAATTCCCTTTGAGCAAGATTTATCCCACACCGAGCGGATTGAGCTAAATCAAGGTTACACCTAAGTTATAGTTAGTGTCACCGCTGAATTGATAAACCTGTAAGTAATAGTCTCCGGTGCCTAATACACGGTTAATAAACTCTGGGGAACTTCCTCCGAAAGCAGACGACGCAACAATTTCCCCCGCTTGCACAATACCATCCAAGTTGATGTCCCGAATCAATCGTAAATCAGCGTCCGCACTTAGCCCGTTTACAACAGCGGTTAGCTGGCGACTACCGAAGACGCTAAAGCGATAGAAATCAGAGGTATCGTTGGAACCCACGAAATCCGACCGGTTGACCGAGCCAACAAGGGGACCTAAATTCTCCTGAGGAGCGAGAATATTACTGGGGTCAGCAGTGGATAAACGCAAGTTATAATTGGTGTCACCGCTGAACTGAAAAACCCGAACGTAGTAGGTGCCGGCTGGACTAG
>SFAU01000220.1 GCA_007096045.1 Microcystis novacekii Mn_MB_F_20050700_S1
TTAGACTTTTGGGGCTGAGTGTAATCCAGTCCGGAAATCCGAATTTATTGGCTTGTCCGATAGATTCAGGGTTACAGAAAGCTCCCGTTAAAGCGTCAGCTTAACGGGAGTAGATTACTTTGATTGTCTCAGGCCTCTGGCTTGAGACTTTGAGAGATACCCCCTCTTAAGGAAAATCTCTTAAAGTCCATTGTTAGGATGTGTTAGGAAAAAAGTATCGGTCAATTGGTGTGTATATGACCTACTGCGTTAATCCCGCCTGTTTTCAACCGAAAAACGCTCCGACAGCCTCAATCTGCGAGAATTGCGGTTCAAAACTTATTCTGCACGAGCGCTATCAAATCCTAAAGATTTTAGGGAAGGGAGGGTTTGGGGCAACTTTTGCTGCATCGGATCTGTCCCTACTGGGTAAACCAATATGTGTGGTCAAACAACTACGACCTTCCACTGACAATCCTAAGGTTTTTCGCATGGCCAAAGAACTGTTCGAGCGAGAAGCGGAAACCTTGGCTAAATTGGAGATTCATCCGCAGGTTCCCCGATTATTAGACTATTTTGAAGATAATCAACAGTTTTATCTAGTTCAAGAATACGTTAAAGGTCATAACCTGCACCAAGAGGTAAAAAAACGCGGTCCGTTTAGCGAAGCGGGAGTCAAACAGTTTTTAAGCGAACTTTTGCCGATTTTGAAATATATCCACGCACAAAAGGTAATTCATCGGGATATCAAGCCCGCTAACCTAATTCGTCGGCAAACAGACCGAAAATTGGTTCTAATTGACTTTGGGGCGGTTACAAATCAAGTTAACACTATGATTGCTAGTACCGACTCTCAAACCTCTTTCACTAATTTTGCCTTGGGAACCCAAGGTTTTGCCCCTCCTGAACAGATGGCCATGCGTCCCGTCTACGCTAGTGATATCTATGCGGTGGGAGTTACCTGTCTCTATCTACTCACGGGCAGCTCTCCTAAAGATATCGAAGTTGATGCCAATACAGGTGAATTACTCTGGGAAAAATTAGTCGAGGTGAGTCCCCAGTTTGCCCAAGTCCTGAAAACAACGCTGGAAGTCTCTGTCCGTCACCGCTACAAATCCGCCCAAGAGGTAATGGATGCCTTGGACATGACAGCTTATTCCGATAGTCTAGCCCAAAGTTTAATCACCGCTCCAGTGGTTACTTCCCCGAAACCCCAACAAGATTCAAACCTGATAGCCAATTCCTCCGTTTCTGCCCCGTCAAGTTCCAAATTTCGCCCCAAAAATCCCGGGGCTTCTCCAGATAAGATGCCGGGGGAACAGATGGCTTGTTCAACAATCAATACAATTGTATTGTCTAGAGATCAAGCCCGCAGTACCACAGGTCTAACCTTACTGAAGAAAAAACCCCGCTTAGATGAAAAAGCGATTCTCGATGCTTACAATAAAGGCCAGCGCAATTTTGCCCAAGAGGAATTACCGAATCTCAATCTGGCCAAAGCAAAACTTTTGGGGGTAAATTTCTATCAATGCAAATTAACAGGAACTAATTTACAAGGGGCAGCTCTGTCCAATGCCGATCTGGGCCGGGCTGATCTCAGTCAAGCTATTCTCAAAAATACCAATTTAAATAATGCCTATCTCGGTTATACAAACCTCGAAAGTGCCGATTTACGCGGGGCTAATCTCACCCAGGCCTATCTTCGCCACGCTAATCTCAAAGGTGCTAATCTTTGCGGGGCTAATCTCTGTGATGCCCAAGTAACTCAAGAACAAATCGCCTTAGCAAAAACCAATTGGTTAACAGTTATGCCTAGTGGCAAACGCGGTTCCTGGTAAGGGACTTGCGCTTTGATCATGTACCTTTTGGGCGAACGCAGTTCGCCCCTACATTGTGGACAAAATCCGTTACTGTCGGGGCGCAAGGCTTGCGCCCTCCGCGCTGCGGGGGTTTGCTGATCACCCTAAGTAGGGAGAGAGCCTTCGAGAACCCCCTTCCAATAAGGGACTTGCGCTTTGATAATATGCCATCTGGCTGGTCTGATTCTTCTACAGAGCGATTTTCAAAGCTGGGATATTATTCCCACGCCAGTCCCTCATCTTTTTTCAGTGATCAGTAAACAGTAATCAGTAAACAGTGATCAGCAGACCCTAATTAGGGTTTGCGGCAAAAAGCTTTTCCTGGGGGCAGGGTGTGGGGTGTGGGGTGTGGGGTGTGGTTTTTTACCGATTTTGAGGTAGTCAGTTACCTAATTTTCAGGGAAAAAGTACCTCAATTTTCCCCCTGATCCCTCCCATGCCTGGTACTTTTTGATTGACAAAAAGTCTAAAAGTCTTACCCAAAAAGGTTTTTAGATTTTTTGCCGCAAACCCCACTTAAAACTCAAATCTGATAACTTACCCACTGATAACTGATAACTGATAACTGATAACTGATAACTGATTTAACCGCGGCTTTCCTTAAAGGTTTTGTAGGCGGTTTCGGAGTCGAAAATATGGCAATAATCAACAATTCGCTGCATTAATGCCCAAGAAAACTTGGTTTCTTTCAGGTGACTACCCCAATTTTCTTTGAGACTAGCGTGAACTTTGCGGAGGTTATAGGAAGGAATCGCCGTCGAGATATGATGGGGGATATGGACATTAATATCGTGACAGAGAATCTCTACCCAACGGGGATAGCTACAGTGAACCGTTCCTTCTAGTTGCGCTAAAGCTTGATTCCACTCTTCGGGATAGGAAAATTGAATATCGGGGTCTGTGTGATGGACAAGGGTAAAGGTACTCATCCAAAAATGATAGACAAACCAAGGTACCACCCAAAATTTGACCAATCCCCAGACACCAGTGTAGAAAATTAGGGTTGGGAAAAAAATAGCGGCAAAAACTAGGACGACAATCATCGAAAAGCGGGCTTTGTCCCGTTCGTTCTCTTTGAATTGTTCGATATTGAAGTGTAGAATAGCCCAGTGGGCGATCGAACCGAGCCACCAGAAACGTCCGCGGATGCCACGATAAAAGAGACGCACTAGGGGATTAGCTGAGTTAAAAGCTTCTAATTCCCACGGATCCCAAGCATTATCTATAGTTACCATGTTAGTTTTCGCATGATGGCGATCGTGCAGGAAACGCCAGCAGTGGAAGGGATAGATCAGCGGTAAGAGGAAAATATGACCGACAAGATCATTAACCCAGGGTCGATTAGAAAAAGACCGATGACCGCCATCATGGGCGATCACAAAGAATCCCGTTAAAGCTGTACCAGTGAAAATCCAAGCTAAAGGCAGTAAATACCAGGGAGAATAAACTAGCATCGCATAACCGGCAATGACCGCCAAAATATTCGTAATCACACCAAACCAAGCTTTAACTGGGTCTTTCTGGAAATATTCTTTGGGAATGGTTTTAATAATATCTTTCAGTTTAAAGTCTGGCTCGATCGAGGTGATCAACTCCCCATGCAATTTATCCGTCGTTGCCGTCATGAAATCTCCAATTACACTTAGGTGAACCCTTGACAAGAAATCAGCTAGGAGGTGTGGCTAAATTCTGCCTACTACCACAAGCCATCTTTTTTGTCAATATATTCTTAACTTTAATTAATAAACTTCCGCGAAGCTTAATAATCCTTTACTTTATATACCATAAGAGGAGATTTTCTGTTTTGGCAAAATTTGACGGCGGGTGCATCTCATTTTTGTAAATCTACCAATTGGGATTTTTACGGGGAAACTCTCGGCTAAAATCGGGCATTACTTCCGATTTTATCACTCAATCCAAGCCTTTGGGGGGTTCTACCCCCCAAACCCCCCGTTGGGGTCGTGGCGCCGCCCCCAAACCCCGGAGCGCATTAGTTTTTCGGTGGGATGCTTATAGACAGCTGCTGATACATTTGTCATCATCTAAGAGTCACTGATAATTGCTGATTGTCGGTATTCCTGCAAATCTGAGATGCACCCTTGACGGCTGCCTTTTGCCTTCAGAAGCTGATAACTGATAAAAAAAGGAAATATTGACTATTTTTAGGCGTTTTTTAACGATTAGCGGTGCTTTCTAGGGATTTAATCTCCTCCTGTACCTTACGGTGTTCGCGATTTAACTGTTTTTTGACTGATTCGGGGAGTTGTTCCTGTTTTTTCAGGGCATTATTAAAGTAATCTAATGCCAGTTTCAAAGAGCCGGTATTTTTATCCGTATTGCCTTGAATTCTTAGGATTTGACCCTTCAGATACATTAATTCTGGATTATCGGGGGTCGCTTTCAGAGCGTTATCGATAAACTGCAAAGCCTGATCGTACTGCTTTAAATCCCGGTAAGCTAGAGCTATACCTCGATCAACCAAGTAATCTGGACTTCCGTAGGTTTCTAGCCGTTCAATTGCCTCTTGGGGACTAGAAAAGGGCAGATTAACCGCTAAAATCAAATCCATATAACCCTTTAACAGGTTCAATTCCGGATCCGTAGGATTAGCCTTTTCCGCAGTTTCCAAATACTGAAACACCTGTTGTAATCTGGGGATAGCCGATACTGCTCCTTCGGTTTGAAAAACGTAGGTTCCCTCTAAAAAACTCCCCACCGCTAGATACAAATTTCCCCTTAAAGGGTCGCTGTCCTGCATTTGTTTGGCCGCTGCCTTAGTTTTCTCGGAGTAGGTTTTGAGGGTGTTCCAATCCTGGTCGGTAAAAGCAAGAGAGGCACGCATAGCATGGGACAAAGGTTCTTGGGGTTCCTTTTCTGTGGCCTCAACAATTAATTTTTTTGCCTCTAGATAATTACCTTGTTTAAAAATAGCGTTAAAAGCGGCCTCGGTCTTATCGCCAATCGGTCGGGGATTAGTTTTGCGGAAAGGATCTCCGGCCAACCCGGGACTAATCCAGTTAACCACTACCATAACAGCCAGCGAAGCACCGATCGCCATTTTTTTCGTTAAACCTAACCTCAGCACCATGGTCAAAAGTCTCCTTGAGCGAATGAAAAAATCTGTCACATTGACACTCCCCCGTCACAGCGTCAGCTTGACGGGGGATTCTTGATTCACAGAAACCCGCTTTTCGGTACAAGTACCAACGAGTCTTACAGTTTCTCCCCAAGCTTGAAATTCCGACTGTCCATCGGTATTTGTTGACAGTATTCTCATACCTTCTTCCCTTAAATTCTTGACGGCGTTTTCATCTCTATCGTGATGACTCTTACATTCTGGACAAATCCATTCACGAATATTGAGAGTCAACAAATCATTTTTAAATCCACAGTAGCCTCAGCTAACCATTCAAAATCTGGTTGTTTCTTGAGTTGAGTAAGGTCTTTTGCCATGGCACAGTAGGTCATTCCTTTACCCGTCTCTAGGTACTGATTGTTAGTTTTATTTAAGTAGTAATTCCAGACAAAACGAACGCAACCAAAGTTTTTACTTAAGGCCAATTCTTGTTCTTTGTTTGGGTATATTCTCACTTTCAAAACATTTAACATCAGCCTGAACCCATCTGTGCTATCTTTTTACTATAACACTTACCGCTTAAATATGTCAAGCTCATACATACCTTGAGAATCAAGCCTTTACCAATAAGGAAACGCTGTTGCGTTAGTTTAGATTTTGGCGGCAATTCATCTCCCGTTAATTTCTGGTATATTTTTGATTAAGGAGAAATTTAACGGGATTCCTCTTGCTCCATTTAGATAGAAACGAGTTTCTAGACTTAATTTCCAGTTATTTTCTTGTCAATGCTTTATCTCAAAGATGTGGTTTATCATCCTCCCGCTGCCGTCAATCCCATTTTACAGCGGATTAATCTCGAATTAGCTCCCCAAGAATTAGGTCTGATTGTCGGCCCCAGTGGTTCCGGAAAAACGACTCTTTTGGAAATTCTAGCAGGCTTTGCCGATAAAACAGGAGGGACGATTCACTGGCGCGACCAAGAATTAACGGTGCTGCACCTGCAACAATTAGGAGGAATCGTTTTTCAGTTTCCTGAACGTCATTTTTGCGGTAAAACCATCCTTGAGGAGTTGCGTCTCGGTCATCCAGAAATTAAAAGCGATCGCCTAACAGCGGCCCTAAAGGAGGTAGGATTAGAAAATATTCCTCTGGATACTTCTCCCCACAATCTTAGTGGAGGTCAACAGCGTCGTTTATCCCTCGCTGTCCAGTTAATCCGGCAGCCTAATCTGTTACTTCTCGATGAACCTACGGCCGGTTTAGATTGGTCGATGCGTCGTCAATTGGCTAAACTTCTCGCTAGTCTCAAACAACACTGGACTTTATTAGTAGTTAGTCACGATGCTCAGGAATTACTGCCTATTGCTGACCGTCACTGGAAAATTGAACAAGGACATTTGAGGGAATTAACAAGTGAAAAAACAGATAGTTGAGGTTTTAGGGTTTTGGGGTATTAGTTGAAATTTCCCCACTCCCCTCATACCCGATAACTGATGACTGATAACTGATAACTGATAACTGAATTAATGATCCTTCCTGAATTATTTGACCTTTGGCAAGAAACGCTAGAATGGCAACCCGATGGAGCCATACAAGCGCGATTTCAACAACTTTATGACTTGATTTTAGAGGGTAATCAACGTTTTAATCTCACCCGAATTACCCAACCAGAGGAGTTTTGGGAAAAACATCTTTGGGACTCTTTATCGGGTTTAGCTTGGTTAGAAAAATCCCAGCCAGATCTATTGACAAAATCCCTATCAGTCATTGATTTGGGGACAGGGGCCGGGTTTCCGGGGCTGCCAATTGCGATCGCATATCCCCATTGGTCGGTGACTCTCTTGGATTCCACCCAAAAAAAAATTAATTTTCTTGAAGAAGTTATTGACAAATTAGAGTTAAATAACACGAAAACTCGTTTAGGTCGAGCGGAAATCGTCGGGAAAAACCTTAAACATAACTCTGCTTACGATATCGTCTGTTTGCGAGCGGTAGGTAATGTGGATATCTGTGTTAACTATGCTTTGCCTTTCCTGAAAAAAACCGGAATCGCTATTCTCTATCGTGGTCAGTGGTCGTCGGAGGATAGTTTAAGTTTAGAGAAGAATCTAGAGAAAGCCGGCGGTAAAATCCTCGAAATTGCCAGTTTTACCACTCCCTTAAGCCAAAGTGTCCGTCATTGTCTATATATCGGCAAGGGATAACTCTAAGCGGTGAGAGGATGAAAAAAGAAAGCCAAGGCGAGGATAGCATAGGTAGCTAAGAGTAACATTCCTTCCAACCAATTCGATCGTCCATCACTACTAATCGAATTAGCTAACCATACCGCCACAGCCACTGCCACCAACTCAAAGGGATTAAAATTTAGATCCATGGGCTGACCAATAATATAACCCATGATAACCAAAACCGGAGCCACAAACAGGGCGATCTGCATACTGGAACCGACAGCCACAGATACCGATAGATCCATTTTATTCTTAAGGGCGACGGTGACGGCCGTAGCGTGTTCGGCCGCATTACCGATAATAGGCAAAAGAATCACCCCGGTAAACAGTGCCGTTAAACCTAGCTCTTCCGTAGCCTCCTCTAGGGATGCCACTAATAACTCCGATTCTACGGCCACAGCGACAGTAACGATCAATAAAATCAAAGCCCAAAACCAGATTTTCGGCTTTTCGGGGTTGTCTGTGGTGCTTTCCTCCTCGATACCAGCAACCCCGACATCGTAGAGATAGGTGTGGGTTTTCATGGAAAACAAGAGACTTAAACCATAGACAAAAATTAACACCGCTGCCACGGCCACGGATAGACGCTGTAGGACTACTTCCCCGACTCCCGTGGAGGTAAATTGCACGGCAGTGGGTAAAAGAATCGCCACCACCGCTAAATTCATCGCCGAAGCATTTAAACGGGCAGTTATTGGTTGAAATTCCTGTTCTTTGAAGCGTAAACCGCCTAAAAACATCGATAATCCCATAACCAAGAGTAAATTACCGATAATTGAGCCAGTAATCGTCGCTTTGACCACATCGATGAACCCTTCCCGCAAAGCGACATAGGCGAGAATTAATTCTGTGGCATTGCCAAAAGTGGCATTCATCAAACCGCCAATATTTGGCCCAACCACCACCGCAATCGCTTCGGTGGCTTCCCCCATGTAGGCCGCTAGGGGGATAATGGCTAGACAAGCGGTGATAAAAACTACCGTTCCGCCCCAGTGTAACAGCGAACCGGCGATCGATAGCGGCACAAAAATTAATAAGATGGCGAAAAGGGTGTTTTTGCTTAACATAAAGTGGGTAATTTTGTCAAGATAATTTTATTTCGATCGGAGACGGGAACTAGAATCGGATTTTAGCCAAAATTCCCCAGTAGAACCAGTTATTATCCATAATATTGCCCTAAAACCATCTCTGAGCGACTTTTCTAAGGGTTCGGGGGGTGATTGGGAGGGAACAGTCACCGGTTTAATCATAATTCCGCGACTACCAAAAACAATTTCTCCCACTAATCGCGCTCTTCTCATGTGATTATCGGAAGTGACTAGATAGACGCTATCAATACCTTGGGCTTTCAGTTGATCCGCTAGGCTAGTAAAGTTAGTGACAGTATCTCGCGCATTGTAATCGAGATGGAGACGTTCTAGGGGAATTCCCGCTTTTTTAAAAATCTTTCTCACATATCGTCGCGGACTACCGGAAGATACCCAAATCGGTAGATCGGGATATTCCTTAGCTAATTTTGCCGCAAAACGTTCTCGATCGGCATGACCTCCTAAAACAAAAATCGCTTCTGGTTTTGCCCACTGGTAACGTAAATCGTGGTATAACCAGCCTAAACTCGCCAAAATTAGCGGAATAGCCAGCAGTTTTAACCTAGATTTGCCTAACTTCCCTTTCAGAGAAACTCGCTTTTTTCTCTGAGAATTAGCCTTGAGAACCATATATCAGTGATCGGTGAGCGGTTGTCAACCTTCAGCTTTGTGGATTAAAGTGATCGAGGGTGAGCATCGAACTCACATTGACGTAGGAGATGGGGATTTTATTCCCTAACTGACCGATAATTTTCCTGGAACTCAGGTTGATTGATGCAGTCGCTTACATCCCCCACCAACGGGCCACCGCTTCAGGAAGGGGTAGCAAAATACTTAATAACAAAGCCAGGGAAAATAGACCTAATAAATCTCGTTTATTATCCAATTCGGTGACATCATTTAAAGCAGGTTGATCGCTGACTGGCATTAATAAGAGAATAATCGCCCAGAGTAAAAAATCTGGTTGCACTAGGGCTAAAATAAACATGAATAATCGAGTTAATTGACCGATAATTATGGCGGTTTTCTGCCCATACATGGCGTGAACAATATGACCACCATCCAATTGACCCACGGGCATTAAATTTAGGGCTGTAACGATAATTCCCAAATAACCAGCCACCCCTAAAGGATGTAAATGGATGGCTTTTCCTGCGATTAAATTACTGCCGAGAGCTAGTTTAGCTACGATAGACAAGAAAAAAGAAAACTGCGGATTTAAGGCCTGAAAATTTAATAAACTGCTTTGATTAGTTAGGGGAACTATTTCCGAGAGGGACAATCCCCAAAACAGTAGAGGAATAGCGATAATTATACCCCCCAAAGGACCAGCCACCGCCACATCAAATAAAGCTTTACGCGTGGGAACCGGGGATCGCATTTGAATAAAAGCCCCGAAGGTGCCTAGGAAGAAAGGAATGGGGATAAAATAGGGCAAAGTAGTTTTAATTTTATATTTAACGGCGGTAAAATAATGACTGAATTCGTGCAGTCCTAAAATAGCAATTAAGCCCAAACTGTAGGGTAAACCTTGCAATAATAAACTAGAATTATTTTCTAATTGTTGGGTGGTAATGCCACTTAATCCCGCACCGATAACCGTGGTAGTTAAGAGAGTTAATAACAATAAACCCAGGGCAAAAATGGGGCGAGTAATTTTTTCAGTTTCTATAGTTTCTGTTTTTTGCTGCCAGGGATTAGACACAAGAGCGAAAAAAGGTTGTCCCTGAAAACTTTCTTGGAAAAGCAATAAAAAGCGATCACCAAAAACCTTCTCCACATTGTTTTTAATCACTTGATAAGCTTCTTCGGGAACCGCTCGCAATTTCCCCCGACAGAGAATTGCTTGGGGACGATAATCGATATTTTGCAGATAATAAACACCCCAAGGAAAACAATCTCGTAGGAATTTTTCCTCTTCGGCAGTGATCGGTTTTAAATTATTTTTAGCCGCAGGATTATCAAGATTTTCTAGGACTAAATTCGCTTTTTTCGGTGGTGATGGGGAGCTTTCTTGGGGAGTAACCCGTCCCTTCTGTACTAGCCACCAATACAAAAAAGGGCAGATCACAAAAGGGCCGATGAGCAAAAATGCCGGCATGGGGGTATCCTCTCCATAGATTAACATCCAGCCAGTCCAAATTAGAGCCGGAGTCATCAGGACTAACCAAATTAACCAAACTGGTGTTGTCGTGACTTTGGCCACGCTACGCTTGACGATAAAATAAGTGAAACCGCCAAGAATCCCTAATAACAACCACATTTCCATATCGGCTCTTTTCTCTTGAATAAAAAGCGGCTAATTTCAGCCAGCCTGGTCATCGATCGTGCTAAGTTATAAACCGCATTGATTGTGATTTGGATAGGCAAACCATGCGATCGGAAACCGAATCATCCCCTTTAGAGGTTAGCAAAACCACAAAACCCCCTCGATTAATTTTAGAAGGTTTATACGCTTTCTCGCCTAATCGGGAAACCCTAGGGGGAACCTCTTATCTTATTGTAGAAAATACTGGTAATATTCTGGTGGATTGTCCTAGTTGTGACGAGAGCGAGCGGGATTTTCTCCGAGAAAAGGGAGTCCGTTACTTATTTTTTACCCATCGCGGGGGTCAGGGTAAACAGAGCGATTCTCTGCAAAGTTGGCTTGATTGTGAGATTATTCTCCAGGAACAGGAAGCTTATCTGCTTCCTCACCGTCAAATTACCGTTTTTTCCCAAGAAATCCAGTTATCTCCCACTTGTAGCGGTTTTTGGACTCCCGGCCATTCTCCCGGTTCCTCCTGTCTCTACTGGCAAAGTCACGGGGGGGTTTTATTTACTGGTCGTCATCTTCTCCCCGACAGCAAGGGTCAACCGCGACCCCTACAGACAGCGAAAACTTTCCACTGGCTGCGGCAATTGCGATCGCAAGAGGCTATTTTAGACCGTTTTAGTCCGGAAACCCTCTCCTATCTTTGTCCGGGAGCTAATACCGGCTTTTTGCGGGGTCGGGGAATTGTTGATCGCGCCTACGAAAAAATCATCTGACCTCTTGCAAGAGTGCATCGTTCAATTCCCAGAAATTATGAATTTAACCGTTAAAGACTTGGGTGAACAGGGATTGCTACCGATTCTGCAAAAATATTGTCCTGCGGAGATTATCGGTGATGATGGGGCGATTTTATCCCTCAAGGATGGTTACTCTCTCGTTGTCACCACCGATGTTTTAGTTAATAACGTCCACTTTAGCGATCTTACCACCTCTCCCGAAGATGTGGGCTGGCGAGCGGCGGCGGCAAATTTATCCGATTTAGCGGCTATGGGAGCAGAACCCCTAGGAATTACGGTAGGATTGGCTTTAACTCCCAATCTAGCCATCGATTGGCTAGAAGGACTCTATCGGGGTCTTAGCTCTTGTCTGCAAGTATATCAGACGGCGATCGTTGGTGGCGATGTCTGTCGGGCCACGGAGATTAACATCAGCATCACTGCCCTGGGACAAGTGGCAAAAAATGAAGAAATTAGACGTTTTAACGCAAAAGTTGGCGATAGTATCGTTATTACTGGTTATCACGGTTTATCGCGGGCTGGATTAGAGTTACTCTTGCACCCTGAAACCGGGAGGAATTTAAATTCCTCCCAAAAAAAGCGATTAATCCAAGCTCATCAACGCCCGCGACCGAGACTTGATTGCATACCACATTTACAAAAAATTGTCAAGCAATTTCCCATCGCGGGCATGGATAGCAGTGACGGGTTAGCAGATGCCATCAGGCAAATTTGTCGCTGTAGTGGGGTTGGTGCCGAAATCGAGAGGATTCCCCTGCATCCAAGCCTGAAAGAATATGTAGGAGCCGAAAAAGCTCTAGAATGGGCTTTATACGGCGGTGAAGACTTTGAGTTAGTTTTGTGTTTGCCCCCGGACAGTGCCAAAGAATTGCTCGAGAAAGTGGGGGAAGATGGGGCAATAATCGGTCAAATTGTCCGGGGGAAAGAGATAAAATTAGCCGACGGTAGAAACCTCAGTTTAAGCTCTGGATTTCAACATTTTTAAGGGTAAGAGCGGCGGTCTTCAGCCCGACATTGAGATAAAATCGATCTAGTTAAAAATTTAATTCCGAAACTATGTTCGACGCACTGGCCGACCGCTTAGAAGACGCATGGAAAAAGTTACGAGGTCAAGATAAAATCTCCTCGGCCAACATACAAGATACCCTAAAAGAAGTCCGGCGGGCTTTATTAGAAGCAGATGTCAACCTACAGGTGGTCAAGGGATTTATTGCTGAGGTCGAGAAACAAGCCCTCGGCGCTGAAGTTATTTCTGGAGTCAATCCCGGTCAGCAATTTATCAAAATTGTCTACGATGAATTAGTCAAAATCATGGGGGAAAGCAACGTCCCCCTAGCGCAGGCCGATAAACCCCCCACCGTAATTTTAATGGCTGGGTTGCAAGGGACAGGAAAAACCACCGCCACCGCCAAATTAGCCCTATATCTCCGCAAACAGTCGAAAAGCTGCCTGATGGTGGCTACCGATGTCTACCGTCCGGCGGCCATTGACCAATTAATCACCCTCGGTAAACAGATTAACGTTCCCGTTTTTGAGATGGGTTCTCAGGCTAATCCCGTCGATATCGCCCGTCAAGGTGTGGAAAAAGCCAAAGAATTAGGCTTAGATACGGTTATCATCGACACAGCCGGTCGTTTGCAGATAGACACCCAGATGATGGGCCAACTAGCACAAATCAAGAAAATTGTCAAGCCTGACGACACTTTATTAGTGGTGGATGCGATGACCGGTCAGGAAGCGGCCAATCTCACCCACACTTTTCACCAACAAATCGGCATCACGGGGGCAATTCTCACCAAACTTGACGGTGATACTCGCGGTGGGGCTGCCTTATCAGTGCGGCAAATATCGGGACAACCGATTAAATTTGTTGGGGTTGGGGAAAAAGTCGAGGCTTTAGAGCCATTTTATCCCGATCGCCTTGCTAGTCGCATCCTCAATATGGGTGATGTCCTCACCCTAGTGGAAAAAGCTCAGGAACAGTTAGACCTGGAAGACGCAGCCAAAATGCAGTCCAAGATTTTAGAGGCTAAGTTTGATTTTAATGACTTCCTCAAACAGATGCGGCTGTTAAAAAATATGGGTTCCTTGGGGGGAGTCTTAAAATTAATCCCCGGTCTGGGCAAACTGAGCGGGACGGACATCGAAAAGGGCGAAAAAGAGTTAAAACGCACGGAAGCGATGATTAATTCCATGACCGCGGAGGAACGCACTAACCCCGATTTGTTGGCTAAGTCTCCTAATCGTCGTCGTCGCATTGCCAAGGGTTCAGGACATCCAGAAACGGAAGTTACCAAACTAATTTCTAATTTCACCAGAATGCGATCGATGATGCAACAGATGGGGCGGGGACAAATGCCCAGTCTGCCCGGGATGCCGGGGATGGGGGGCGGAATGTTTGGGGGTGGTCAACCGGCACCGGGATTTCGTGGTCAAGGTGGCAGCCCGAAAAAACCGAAGAAAACCAAGAAAAAGAAAGGTTTTGGCGATTTATAGAGGAAATTACCAGTTAAGACTCCATGGGAGAGGGTAGAAGAGAGCAGGGAAAGGGTTTGGGACTGAGGGATTTGGTGATGGTTTGCCGTTGACTAATCTCTGATCACTAGGGGCGATTGCAGGGTAATATTTAAATCTCGATCGGGGTTAACAGAGTATAACTGCACGGAACTACCACCGACAATTCCCGCCGCCGGTAAGCCCCATCCTGCAAGGGTTCCCACGGCTGCCCCCGCTAAGACATCGAGAAATTCGATCTTGCGATCGCCAGTGAGGGCGGCGATCGCTGTGGCTGCCCCCGCACCGGCGACGGTTCCCCCTAAGATATCTTGAGTTTTTGCCCCTTTACGCAGGGTTTCAGTGGTAGTAATTAATCGCGAAGTGGCATTGAGGGGAATAGTGCGATTGCCCCCATCGAGGCGAATTTCATCGGCAATAAACCGCACACCTCGGCCGGCCGCTTCTAAAGTACCCTTGACTTCACTTCCCGCTGCAATCACCACAATCCCATTCCGGTTACGAATATCTCTGGCTACGGTTAAAGTCAGAGGAATAACATCACTTTTAGAAACTAAAATTTTATCGGCTTTCTCGTAATTCAAAGGGATAACTGTTCCCGCTGGAATCGAGATTTGTTGAGCGATGAGACTTTGCCGATTAATATTACTTTGAGCGAGGACGGGAAAAGTACCGGACATGGAACCCATGAGTAGGGTAATCAGTAAGGCTGTGCTGGCTCTAGCAACAGGATTGATAGACATAGCGGTTATCCTCTCAAAAAACAACAGTGAACTTTCTCTATTTCTAGATTATTTTTTTCTGTCTGTCATGTCAGTCCCCTCCACAGGGAATTTTTTCCCTCTCTATAGGGAAAAAAGTGGAATGGGAGAATTTCTGTATTTTGTCTATCCACCACAAAAAAGAGCCGAAAAGCCTAGAATGGTAAAAAACCTCGGATTGCCATCGTCTATGGAACTCGCTGCCGGAAACATCCTTAGTCATCGCTACCAAATTATCCGTCAATTGGGGAAAGGGGGATTCGGACAGACTTTCTTGGCCTGCGATCGCCAGTTGCCCAATCAAAATCGCTGTGTGATCAAACAATTTCAACCCCAGTGCAAGGATGCCGAAACTGTAGCCACCGCTAGACGACTCTTTGAAACCGAGGCGAAAATCCTGCAAGAATTGGGCATTCATCAGCATATTCCCCGTTTATTTGCCTATTTTGAGGAAAATGGGCAATTTTTCCTCGTGCAAGAATACATTGAAGGGGAAGATTTAGCCACAGAAATTACTGCCGGTGTCTATAGGCAAGATGAAGGGAAAGTGGTGGCTTTATTGACAGAAATTCTCTCAATTCTCGAATTTGTCCATCACAAACAGGTGATCCATCGCGATGTTAATCCCTTCAATCTTATTCGTCGCAGCCAAGATGATCAATTGGTTTTAATTGATTTTGGTGCTGTCAAACAAATTAGCACTCAAGTAGTTAAAAAAGGTAAAACCGTTTCTACCATCGCTATCGGTACCCCGGGTTATTTCCCCAGTGAACAGGCCCAAGGTTATCCCCGTTTTAGTAGCGATATCTATGCCACCGGTATTATTGGATTACAAGCTTTAACCGGTAAAAATCCCGAAGATATTCCACTGGATGCTCGCACGGGAGAAATTCTCTGGCAACATTTGGCTATGACTAGCGCCGAGTTTAGTTGTATTATCGATCGCATGATCCGCTATGATTTTCGTCAGCGTTATACCAGTGCCAGTGAAGTATTAATCGATCTGAGAAAATTAGGGAAAATTCATCATCTCGCTCCGAAAACTACCCAGGGGGTGAACCCTCAAGGTCAGGTTGCTCCTCAAGGGAAATCTTGGCTAACAAAAATCTTGTTTGTCTCTGGGACAATTGGTTTAATAGCTGGTGCTTATCTGGGTTTTGACTATTGGCAAAATTCTCGTAATTCTCTTGGTTACTATCAACAAGGTCAGACTTTTTATCAACTTAAACGCTATACTGATGCCCTTAGTTCCTATGGTCAAGCCTTAAAAATTAATCCCGATTATCTTGAGGCCTTGCAAGGAAAAGCCGATGCTTTATTAGCTTTAAAAAGATACTCGGAAGCTTTAAATACCTACGAAAAAGCTATTCAAATTAACCCAGATTCCGCTTGGGCAGCTTGGCTCGGTCGCGGACAAGCTTTGGATAAATTAGGCAAAAATCAAGAGGCTTTGGAAAGTTTTGAGCGGGTCTTATCTCTTAATTCTAACGCTAGTCAAGCTTGGCAAGGTAAAGCCGATATCTATCTAGAACTGCAACAATATTCCGCCGCCCAAAAAGCTCTTGACAAATTGTTAACTTTTCAGCCAAATGATGCCAAAATATGGTATAAAAAAGGCTGGTCATTACAAAATCTTGAGGACTATGAAGGGGCAGTTAAAGCCTACGATCAGGCTCTAGCGATCGAATCGGATAATGCCTTAATTTGGTATCAAAAAGGTAATAGTTTGTATCAATTAAATAAAATTAATGAGGCTTTAGAAAGTTATAGCAAAGCTGGACAATTTAATCCCCAATTTTCCCAAGCTCACTATAGTCAAGGGATTATTCTGCAAAAATTGGGCCGCAAACCAGAAGCTTTGGAGGCATTTACTCAAGCAACTAAAGCCAATTCTAATTATTATCAAGCATGGTTAAATCAAGGGGCATTACTTCATCAAATGGAAAGATTTCAAGAAGCGATCGCATCCTACGAAAAAGCTCGCCGCATTTCTTCCCAAAAAGCGGAAGTTTTTCTCGGTATCGGTAACGCTTGGTATCGTTTAGGCGACAATTATCAAGCCATAAATTCCTATCAACAGGCGATTCAAAGACAAAAAGATAACCCCGAAACCTGGAAAAGTTTAGGCAATAGTTTGTTTAAACTCGGCCAATACGAGCGAGCGATTCAAGCTTATCAAGAATCACTTCGTTATCGTGCCAATGACCGAGAAGTGCAGGCACAAAAACAACTGGCAGAAACTCGCTGGCAAGAACTTCAGCAATCTCTCCAAAACCAAAGTCCCCAAGAGGAACCAGTTCCCTAACTTCCGCTCTTTTTCTGGAACTTTATCCCTTTTTACCGGTATTTCTCGGCAATAATTCCCGTCCTTGATAAAACTGTTTTTTCAGTTCTCCCAAGCGCCAATAAGCTGCCACCATAATTGCAGTTAATGCTGTCAGCACTGTCACGGCAATGAGGGCCGATTGACCGAAAATTAGGGCTAAAAGTGGTGAAGATAGACCAAGAATAATAGCGATCGCTAATGTTAACCCCCGCAGACGATTAATATTTTTTAAAGCCCCTTGACAAACAGCACAATTTTTGGTATGGGATTGATAGCGTTCGAGGAGAATCTCTTTTGATTCTAGGGGGGGGAAAGGTTGACCGGCGAAAGGATCAGCTTGGTATTGATTAACCCAATTGCGATACTCAAACACCAATAAATCCGCTTTGGTGGGGAGATAACAAGCTTGACTAAAATTCTGACTACCTCCCTGAGCTTGCAGATAACGCTCTTGATAGTAGAGAAAAATCTGATCATCCTCTAGAATAGCGTTTTGATTGATGTGGGAATACCAAGTGGGGGTAAGCTTAATGAATAATTTCGGCAGCTGAGAGTTAAATTTAAAGGGAAAACGAGCAAAGAGACGACATTCTCCCTGACGGATTGGAGTTGCATAGACCGCGGTTAAAGTCCGTCCGAACTTTTCCGAGGTGAGATCGTGGTAAATGAATCCGGGGGCGATAAAATTGCTGTATTGCTGACCTAATTGACCTTTACGCGGTCCTTCGGGCCAAATTCCCTTAAATCCCTGACGATTAGACTCGATAATTTCTAATTCCAGAGGAGCGGCATTAGCCCGATTACCGATAGTGAGATGATGGGTATAGGGAATATGACTAGAATCAATAATATTTTCCATTAAAGTGACGGCCGAGTAGGGTAGATCTCGGAAGGTATCCAAACAAATCCAAGCATCAGCATCCTCCTCCATGGGTTCAATAATCGGAATCGCAGTCAGGGGAGCATTTTCGGGATTACCCGCATAAACGAATAATAATCCCTGACGGATAGCCGTGGGTAAAGACCGCACACAAGCGCGTCGAGAGGTGTTAGCTTGACTGTTTTCCGGTTGTTGGGGAATAAATTCACAGTTTCCCCCTCCGGAAAAAGACCAACCGTGATAGGGACATTCTAGATGTCCGCTTTCGTTCAGACGACCTTCTGAGAGAGGAGCCAAGCGATGGGGACATTTATCCTCGAAAACTCGCCATTCTTGCTGATTTTTGTCCCACCAAATCACTAAATCCTCTTCTAGTAGAGTAAAGCGTTGGGGCTGCTTTTTGTCCAAATCTTTGACGTAGTAGATAGGATACCAAACTTGACGACAATCAAAGCGATCGATATCTGTTCCCCCGACGGGATGGGTAGCAGTGCTGCTCAACATAAATTTTAAAATAAGTGGGTGAGTGGAATTAAATATAAGATGAACGTAGGTTGGGTTGAAGCATGAAACCCAACGCCAGATTATGTTACGAAGTGCGCTAACCCATCCTACAAATAATTGTGTCTCCCTACTTAAGTTAACATTTCTCTTACAAAATCTAACAAATTTAATCGACAAAAGGGGACAGATACCGGTATCTGCTGGGGAAACAACCACCGGCACTATATTTTGGGATGATAATTAAAGGATAGTCTCCCATGGATCAAGCGAGAATGGGAGAAGGATCAAGATAAAACTAAGGGGAGTTTACCAGAATGTCCGGAGAAACCGTCACTTATTCCCTAGAAACTGTCTTAAAGGATATCAAAGACAGCGTTAAGGATGTTAGTCAAAAAATAGACAATCTACAAAGGGACGTTAATCAAAAATTTGACAAGATTGATGAGCGCTTTGACAGAACCGATGAAAGATTAAATAAAGTAGAGATAGGATTAGCTACTTTAACCGAGAAAGTCGTAGGTATGGATAAACGACTGGAAAAAGTGGAAAATGAACAAGTTAAATCGATAGGATTGGTTGCTTTAACCGAGAAAGTCGGAGGGATGGATAAACGACTCGAAAAGGTGGAAAATGAACAGGCTACCATGATTAAAGCTATTTCCGACCTACAGGGATTCCGCGGTCTAATTTTGCCGATCATCGTCGGTGCGCTCAGTGCTACTATTGGTGCGGTGATTACCGTAGCAGCAAAAATGTTATTGATCGGCAATAGTCCCTGATCGAGATAAGATTAATTCTCGTGGTAATAGGGAGGAAAGTGATGAATAAACTAAGCATTCTGGTTCTGCACGGGCCGAATTTAAACCTATTGGGGAAAAGAGAGCCGAATCTCTACGGTAACGTCAATTTAGAGACAATTAACCAGTTTTTAAGCGAAGAAGCTACCCGTTTAGGGGTGAATTTAACCGCGCACCAGTCCAATCAGGAAGGGCAATTAGTGGACTGGATTCAGCAAGCATGGGGTCAGCAGCACGGTATTTTGATTAATGCGGGAGCTTATACTCATACCAGTATCGCCATCCGCGACGCACTCTTAGGCACAAAAATGGCCTGTGTGGAAGTACACTTAAGCAATATTTACAAACGCGAGTCTTTTCGTCATCATTCCTACATTGCCGATATAGCTATTGGACAGATTAGCGGTTTTGGGTCCGAAAGTTATCGTCTAGGATTATGGGCATTAGTCGATTATTTGCAAAAGAATAGAGAATGATGATTAGGCAAGGGATTCTCCCACTTCTAAGAGGGGACAACAGGGAAAATAGGGGGAAACCGTCCACCGATAGAATTTTTTGCTGCTGGTGGACTGGAGATTAAAACGCAGGGAAACAAAAGGGAAAAAGGGAGATACGGAACAATTCCAACTGAAAGCCGGCTTAGAAGTGCTATGAGCGCCCTGCAAAGACCAAGCCGGGTATTGAAAAACCTCCCGGACGAGGGATTTTCCTTCATCGCTAACTTGGGCGCAGCTGCGACTAATGCCCGAAACCAAACAGAGACTATTACCGACACAATTATCATTAGAAGCCACGATCAGGATATCTTCCCCGGTGGTGGTTAGTTCAAAAGCGATAAAGTCTCCAGCTTGCCAACGACTAAGGACTTGTCCCCGGGCATTCTGGTAGATAGCGCTGCAGTTTTCGGGATCGAGAAGACGATTACTATCGGCATCTAAGTAACCGCAAACCTTGCCCATCAGACGGGTTCCATCCTGAAACCCATACACCCAATCAAAGGTATCGATGTTAGCGGCCCTTTGATTGTTTTTGTTGACCAATAGTAATCGATCGCTGACCACGGTTATTAATTCTCAATAAAACTAAGCTCCCTTTAATAACAAAGGTATCACTAAATACCAATTTCCCAACGAAAAGATTTATTAAGTTTAACTTCTCGTCCTTCTGGGAGAGTGAACTGGTCAACTTAAATCAAGGCCAAAACCTGCTATCTTATGGGGAGACAAAAATTATCTAGATCTTGTTTTAGCGAGTGGTAGTAAGGGCATGGCGTACAAGCGGGTATTATTAAAACTGAGTGGGGAGGCCCTGATGGGCAATCTCGGCTATGGGATCGACCCGATGGTGGTTTCCGCTATCGCTCAGGAAATCTCCGAAGTGGTTGACCAAGGCATCCAATTGGCGATCGTGGTCGGTGGGGGCAATATTTTTCGCGGGGTGAAAGCCGCCTCGGCCGGCATGGATCGGGCCACGGCCGATTATATTGGTATGATAGCAACAGTCATGAACGCTATGACCTTGCAGGATGCCCTAGAACGAGCGCAAGTACCGACTAGGGTATTAACAGCGATCGCTATGCAGGAATTAGCTGAACCCTACATCCGCCGGCGAGCAATCCGTCATCTGGAAAAAGGTCGGGTAGTGGTTTTCGGTGCGGGATCGGGTAATCCTTTCTTTACCACCGATACCACGGCGGCCTTGCGCGCTGCCGAAATCGATGCGGAAGTCGTGTTTAAAGCGACGAAAGTGGATGGAGTTTATGATTCCGATCCCTCTCACAACCCTAATGCGCGACGCTTTCAAAGTCTCACCTACGGTCATGTGCTGACCCATGATCTGCGGGTGATGGACGGAACGGCGATCGCTCTGTGCAAGGAAAATAATATCCCGATAGTCGTTTTCGATCTGTCGGTGACAGGTAATATTGTTCGCGCTGTCAAAGGTGAACCCGTTGGAACATTGGTAGGAGGATTCTGTGAAGTTAGCTGAAGTTCAAGACCATATGCAGAAAACCGTCGAATCAACCCAGAGAGCTTTTAATACGATTCGTACCGGCCGCGCAAATGCTTCTCTTTTAGATCGGATCGTGGTGGAGTATTATGGCATGGAAACTCCCCTCAAGTCCCTAGCGACAATTAGCACTCCCGACGCAACCACGATCGCCATTCAACCCTTCGATCGTACCAGTATGGGGGCGATCGAAAAGGCGATTTCTCTCTCGGACGTGGGTTTAACTCCCAGTAATGACGGTCAGACCATTCGTTTAAATATCCCTCCCCTCACCAGCGATCGCCGCAAGGAATTGGTCAAATTAGCGGCGAAATTGTCTGAAGAAGGAAAGGTGGCGATCCGCAATATTCGCCGGGATGCGATCGATGCTATCCGTAAACAGGAGAAAAGTCACGAAATTTCTGAGGATGAATCCAGGGATTTACAGGATCAAGTGCAGAAATCTACCGATAAATTTATCGCCAAAATCGAGGATTTGTTAACGACAAAAGAAAAAGATATCATGACCGTTTAAGTTTTTTATCCTAATTGATAGAACAGGCTTTTTGTCTGTTCTATTGTTCTATTTGGCTTTTTATCCTGGTAATGATTTGGTAGTAGTGGTGAGCTATGTTGCTTATCCGGTATGAAGTGTGTAAAATATTTCTCAAGGGGTGACAGAACAGTTAAAGAGCTTGCTTGATCAGGCTCATAGCCGTTAAATCCTTGCAGAAATAAGAGGTTTTCTGGGGTTTGAGGCCTATCAAAGAAAAGGCAAGTTCCGAGTGTCCATCGACTCAACCCCAAAAGTACCATAAGTCCCTATCCAAAATATGTCTTTCAGGAGAACGATTAGATTCTTTCAGCCGACAAATATAAATAGGATGGGATAAAGTATTAAGTTGTTGACCTTTAATAGTATTTAAAGAATAGGCGATATCAATCAATAAAACAAGAGCTAAAAAGCGAGGTTCGCTAACTTTTGTCTTTTCGATATTATAACCACCCGTCTTACAATCTTTGAACATAGCTTCAATCCCAAAACGTGATTCGTATAACTTCAAAGTTTTCTCTAAAGAGTCAATATTAGTAAGAAGATACCAAGGGGCTTCTGCTTGTTTACCTCCATAGCTTCCCTTCCAGCGAATTGCCAAATTAAAAAGTCCAAGTTTATAAGAATCTGTATAATAAATTCCTTAAAGATAAGATTTTAATAGTTTTAACACAGGCTTCAAAAATTTCTTTTGTTACTCCAGATTACTACTTCCTTGTTTATCTAGTAAGCTAAGACGCATTTAAACCGCTTATTCTTAGATTAGCCGAACCTCCCCCAATCCCTTTACTGTTGCCTCTTGCCTCTTGCCTCGTCTCAACAAGCAATTTAAATTACGAACAGCTTAATATCCAGTACACAGGTAAGGCTCTTTTCCCACAAATAACACTGGCTACAAATAAATTTCTTCCTTTCAATCTGTTCCGTCGATTACTAATAACAGATGTCCTAGATGTCTAAGTTTTTTTCAGCTTTCTTCTTTGATGTCGATTTTTATTTTTTCGCTAGACTCTTGCTTAATAATGTGTTTAATTAGCGGAAACCATAACAACTTCACACTTAATTGTGGTAACTTGAGAAACCTCTGTAAATTTCTTCTTCTGCTTTCAAAGGTAATTGGTTGAGGAAATAGGGCAGCTAATCTCTCTAATTGTACTGTTCTGTGACGAGAGTAAGAGTAGCATGAGGATTTGCCTGGTAAGATATCTTGCTTGTGTGAAGCTGGCTTGTAAACAGGTCTGATAGAATGATGGTAGCATTTTAAAATAGCAATTTTCTGGCTTTAACTGGCATCTTGCTCGTTTTTGTCGATAATTGTCCCTGCCTATTGCCCTAATCCCCTATAAGTGCATAGACAAAATTAATTACACCTATCGAACCACCTCTGGCCTGTTGTTTATCCTAACCAAGAAATGAAAAGAAAAGATATTAAAATCGGTCGCCGCTATTCTAGCAAACCCCTGCAAATATTTTTAATTATTGCCTTCACCGTCGCTGCTCCCTTTGCTATTTTTTATCTTATTGCCTTGGCTTATCTCTGGCAAGGCGATCGACTTTTGGCGGAGGGGGAGAAGGAATCGGCTCTGTCTGCTTACCGAACAGTTTTATCTTTTGACGAAAATTCAGTCCAAGCCCATATAAAAATCGCTCAGGTCTTGCAAAGTCAAAAACGCTATTCTGAAGCCTTACAAGCCTATGATCGTGGCTTTATCGTTAATGATAAACCACCGATGAAACCCTCCCAAAGTAATTATTTAGTGGCTTTGGGGGATATCTTCGCGCAGGAGGAAAAATGGTCAGAGGCGATCGATGCTTACCAAAAAGCAATTATCATTAAACCAACTTTTAAAGGGCAATTTCAGCTAGGAAAAGCTCTCTATAGTTTACAACGTTGGGATGAGGCGGCGAAAGCTCTGCAAGCAGCGGTTTTTCTCGATCCTACTCAGGGAAAAGCCTATTTTTATCTGGGAAAGGCCTACAGTGAACAGCAACTCTGGCCAGAGGCCAGTTATGCCTATCAGCAAGCTCTAGAATTGATACCTAGTCAGGGTGAAACCTACAAAAAATTAGGAGAAACCCTAGCAAAACAGGGAAAATGGCAGGAAGCAGAGCAAATATATCGACAGGCTTTAATTTACGCCCCTAAAGATGGGGATATTTATAATTATTTAGGTAAAGCTTTAGCGGAACAGGGAAAACTAGGGGAAGCCATGGCAGTTTTTCAACAGGCGCGCCAAATTAGTCCCAAGAATGCTAATATTTACGAAAATCTCTGTTATACCTATATCAATAGCGGTCAGATCGATGAGGGTCTAAATTGGTGTCGGCAGGCCGTAGAAATCGATCCCAATTTATCAGAAGTTAGATTTATTTTAGAGGAAATCCAACGGGGGCGATTAATTCACGACCATCCCGAATTATTAAAAATGCCAGAGATAATTCCCAGTGTTAAGAGTGATCCTCTGGTGAATTTAAAACGCTCAATTGTTAAAATTGTCATTCGCGGCCAAAATAAAAATGGCATCGGCACTGGTTGGTTATTAAAACGAGATCAAGATACAGCTTGGATCGTGACTAACCGCCATGTGGTGACGAATTCCCGTCAAGAAATCGATGCAGAGGCGCGCATTTTTGTCGAGTATTATAGCCAACCACCCCAGGGAAAAATCCGCAAGCGTTCAAAAGCTAAAATTCTCCATACTACCCCCGCTGACGACTGGCTCGATTTAGCAGTCTTAGAGGTAAAAAATCCCCCCCCAGATTTAAAACCTTTAGCTTTAGCACCCCTACCAATTGCCCCTAATCAACCGGTAATCTCGATCGGTAATCCTTTTAATCAAAAAGATTGGACTGTCAGCAAAGGCACTGTTAATGATAATAATGCAAAATCCTTAAGTTTATCCATGTTTGTCGTTTCTGGACAGTCGGGAAGTCCAGTTTTAAACGAGAAAAATCAAGTGGTGGGAGTGATTTCCCAAGCGAGTTTATTTTGTGACAATCCCTCCACTCCTAAACCCCTAGAAAATGCCGTTAGATTGGGCTGCGGTTTCGCAATTCCCATTGATAGAGTGCGAGAAAGGTTAATCGAATGGCAAGTTATTGTCAAGTAAAAATATGACAAATTTAATGATTAAGTAGGGATCATCTTATATTTAATTTCACCTACCTACTGACTAATTCTTCCAAAAAGCTTGACAAAAATCTAGACTTGCAGGATACTTATATTTATAATGGAAATCCGTGTGCGCCTGTAGAACCCTTATTTTCAAGTTAGATAAACTAGGCGCAAAAAACTTTGATCGCTTTCTGGTTTTTCCGTAATCCTGAGCAGAAAAGATGTGTGTAGCTTTAAGAGACTAACAAGAATTAGCGAACACCGCTCAAGGAATAATATGAAAAACCTGCGATCCTGCCTAGGAATTAGTTTTTTGGCTGTTGGTATCCTATCTTCTCCCGCTTTAGCAATTCCCAACAATGTACACACACAAGGAGCATCTTTTGCACAATTATCTAGCAAAGTGGTGCAGCAACCGGGGGGATTCGTACAGTTTGAGTCGAAAGATAGTCTAGTCAGAATGACAGCCACCAAAAACAGTGTCACCGTCACCCAAGATGGCAGTTATCTAATCATTGCTTCACCGCAGGTAACTGCCACTAAGGACGGGGGTTGTCTAGACGCATGGATAACCGTTAATAGTAAAGATGTCCAGAATAGCGGAGTGCGAATCTGTCAAGCCAAAACTGGTAATACTAATGTGGTAGTGAGTCAAGTAATTATGTATCTCAAAAGAGGGGATACTATCCAAGTCAAAACTAGCGGAAAAGATAGCAAACTAGACGCAATTTTAAGCGCAAAAGGTCCCAATATTCCCTCAATTATACTGACAATAACAGCTTTGTATTAACCGCGAAAACGAGAGATGGTTTTGACCTGTTCTGGTGTTGCCTGATAACTGATAACTGGTTACTGATAACTGCTATGCTACTCTAGGCAGAAAATCATTCCCTCGAGAACACCGTGGCTAACCAAGAAGCAACTTCCCCCGCTATTCGTACCCCCTTATACAATTTAATTGCCCAACAAACCAGCAAATTTACCCCTTTTGCGGGTTGGGAGATGCCAATACAGTTTAGCGGCCTAAAAATCGAACATAATGCTGTCCGCAATGATGTCGGTATGTTTGACATTTCCCACATGGGTAAATTTATCTTAACTGGAGATAATCTGGTTCAATCGCTCCAAACCCTAGTTCCCTCTAATTTAGCCCGTTTAAGGGCAGGAAAGGCACAATATAGCGTTTTACTTAACCCGGACGGTGGCATAATCGATGATATTATCTTTTACTACCAAAGCGAAAGCCAAGGCCTATTAATTGTTAATGCCTCAACTACCGATAAAGATCGAGAATGGATTTTAGGCAATTTAGAGGGTTCGGGGGTCAAATTAAAGGATTTATCCCGAGAAAGGGTCTTAATTGCCCTGCAAGGACCCAAGGCAGCTACAATTTTACAGCCCTTGATCGGGGAAAAATTAAGCGATTTTGGACTATTTAATCACTGGGAAAGCCAGCTTTTCGGGGAAAAAGTTTTTATCGCTAGGACCGGTTACACGGGAGAAGATGGCTTTGAAATTATGGCCCCTCCTGAAATCGGACAGCAACTTTGGACAGAATTTTTAAATTTAGGGGTGACTCCCTGCGGTTTAGGGGCCCGGGATACCCTGCGTTTAGAGGCAGCTTTAGCCCTTTATGGACAGGATATCGACGATAGCACGAGTCCCCTAGAGGCTGGCTTAAATTGGTTGGTTCATCTGCCAGAAAAAGGCGATTTTGTCGGTCGTGATGTCCTTGAAGACCAAAAACTTAATGGTGTCAATCGGCTCTTGGTGGGATTGCAGATGTCCGGCAAACATATCGCCCGTCACGATTATCCGGTAGTATTCGCCGGGGAAGTGGTGGGTAAAGTCACCAGTGGCACTTTATCACCAACTTTAAACACAGCGATCGCTTTAGCCTATCTTCCCACACCTTTCGCCTCGATCGGACAGGCGATCGAGATAGAAATCCGTGGCTCCACCTACCCCGCTACCGTCGTTAAAAAACCTTTTTATAAAAGTAAAAAGTAAAAAGGTGATCGGGGTTAGGGAGTCGGTTCACTGCGTATTGGTAATTTTAGTACAAATGCCCAAACTCCCAACTCCTGGCCTCCCTGGTCCCTGCCTTCAGACAGTCTTAACGAGTAATTTAGATGGTCAACAGCTGATCAGTTACTCCCGACCTGAAAATGATAACGCAACTAAAAACCCATGCAAAACAGTTAGCTCCTCGTTTCTGTGTGGAAGGAAGAAGAATAGAGATAATTTTCCAGAAATATAGTCTTTATACCATTTTTCATAAGTAATGGCAGAGATGGTTAATCGCCCTAACCCCCCACCCCCCCAACCCCCCCGACGTCGGGGGGGCAAGGGGGGGTAAGATACCTGCCAAGAATAAAGAAAAAGATGATCACACAAAGTCGAGAAGAGCCGCTTATCTTCTCCCTTAACATCCTAAACTTCCAGAAGAGCCTCTTATCTTCTCGCCTAACATCCTAAACTTCGATTGTCACTGCTGAAACTTCCCCATATACTTGTGAATAAGTTACAACTATAGAGTAAATGCTAAAGTTTTCCCTTTAACATTTCTCTGGAAAATTCTTTGAATAATTGAATAACTTGGCTTATAAACCGTGATTTTATCAAGGTTATTTTCAGTGCAAATGAGATAGTTGTAATTGCTAAACGACAATAAATCATAAGCTTTCGGGCAATACCGAAAAAAGACCTGGCTGGGTTCCCTCGCTCCTAGGATAACCAGATAGTTATCAAACACAATTATTGTCCTCAAAACAAGGAAAAAAATGCCGAAAACTCGAAGCGATAAAATCGCCCATCCTATAGCCGTTGTCGGAATGGGTTGCCATTACCCTGGTGCCAACCAATTAAGCCAACTTTGGGAGAATATTTTGGCGCGTCGTTGTCAATTTCGCCAGTTTCCCGACCAACGTTTACCACTCTCGGAATATTATGATCCCGATCCCGCCACTCCCGATAAAACCTACGGAACACGCGGGGCCTTCATTGATGGCTTTCAATTCGACTGGATTAATCGTCGAGTTCCGAAAAAAACGGTCGATGGAACCGACATCGTGCATTGGTTAGCCTTAGAAGTAGCCGACAAAGCGATCGAAGATGCTGGGTATCGTCGAGATACCATTCCCACCCAGAAAACCGGGGTCATTCTCGGCAATTCCTTAACTGGAGAACATACTCGCTCGAATGTGATGCGGTTACGTTGGCCCTACGTACAAAGAGCCTTGCGAGCTGCTGCCGAAGTCAAAGGACTGTCTGGAACAATTGTGGAAGAACTTCTCGAAACAATGGAGAAATTCTATAAATCCGTTTTCCCACCCATTACCGAAGATACCCTTGCCGGAGGACTGTCCAACACCATAGCCGGACGAATCTGTAACTTTTTTAATTTTGACGGTGGTGGTTATACCGTGGATGGCGCTTGTTCCTCCTCCCTCATCGCCGTTGTCACTGCCGCCAACGCTTTAAGTAATGGCGATTTAGACATGGCCTTAGCCGGTGGTATTGATATCAGTCTCGATACCTTTGAATTAATTGGTTTCGCCAAAACCGGCGCACTGACGGCTCAGGATATGAAAGTGTATGATCGCCGAGCCAGTGGTTTTGTTCCTGGAGAAGGATGTGGTTTTGTTGTCCTCAAACGCTTAGAAGATGCCAGAAAAGCGGGGGATTTTGTTTACGCCATCCTCAAAGGATGGGGAATTTCTTCTGATGGCAAAGGAGGGATTACTGCTCCTTCCAAATTTGGTCAGTCAAAAGCCTTGCTTCGCGCCTACCAAAAAGCTGGCTATAGCCCTCATACTTTGCATTTTATTGAGGGACATGGAACAGGAACTCCCGTTGGCGATCGCACTGAACTGGAAGGAATTGCCCTGGCAATGGCAGCAGAGGGAGAAATCGCTCCTCGCTCCTGCGGAGTCACTTCTTTTAAGTCCCTAGTTGGCCATACTAAAGCGGCTGCTGGAATCGGAGGTTTGATTAAAGCCGTAATGGCAGTTAATCAACGCATAGTTCCTCCCACTGTCGGTTGTCAAGAGCCTAATTCCATCTTTGAAACTCATGCACTCCCTCTCTATCCCATCTTACAAGGGGAAATTCATCAACCAACAACAATTCTCAAAGCTGGTGTATCGGCGATGGGATTTGGCGGCATTAACACCCATGTAACCCTAATATCTGGTGATGCAGCTTCCCCCCGGTTAAAACCCAGTTTAGACCAGCGTTCGCTTTTAGTCTCCAACCAAGATAGCGAAATCTTTGTCTTCGGTGCTAATTCTCTTGCCCAACTGCTGGAATCTCTGCAAATTTTCTCAGAACAAGCCAAAGGGATGAGTTTAGCAGACATGGTGGATTTAGCAGCGCAGAATGCTCAAAAATTAGCCCCTCAGACTCCAATTCGCGCCGCCATTGTGGCAGAAAACCCCAGAGAATTACTGGAGCGCTTGGAGCATTTAATCAACATTCTTCACTCTCAACCCCCAGCCACGGGAGAAACATATATATCCCAGCGAAAAGACATCTGGCTCGCCCATCAAGTGCAGCGTTCTCGAGTAGCTTTTCTCTTTCCAGGACAAGGTTCACAAAAATTGAACATGGCCCGAACTTTAGTGGAGCGATATGCTTGGGCAAGAGAGTTAGTGCAACAGGCCGATTTATGGCTGATTGAATCTGGTTTTGAACCGATTAGTTCATTAATTTACCGTCCTCTTGACCGCGCTGTCAATCAAAAACAGGTAGAGGAATGGTTTAGTTCTCTTACTTATGTGGCTCCTCAAGCAATTTGTTTGACTTCTCTATTATGGAAGCATTATCTAATGCGACTTGGGGTAAAACCAGTGGCTTTAGGTGGTCATAGTTTAGGAGAATTAACTGCTTTTGAATCGGCTGGTGCTTATGATGAAAAAACCCTCCTTTGCTTTGCCGCAATGCGGGGAAAAGCAATGACAGTTAAGGGCGATTCTATCGGGACAATGGCCAGTTTAGCTTGTTCATACGCCACAGCACAAAAACTCTTACAAGGGATTTCAGGATATGTAACTGTTGCCAATATTAACAGTCCTAAACAGACAGTTATTTCTGGAGAAAAGGCTAGTGTTGCTGCTGTTTGTGACCTGGCATTAGCTCAAGAAATTCAAGTCCGTCAACTTCCGGTAGCGAACGCCTTTCACTCCCAGATGGTGGCGACAGCGGCTGAATATTTGCGACAAGAAGCTCCCATTCCTGAGATTTTAGCACAGGTTTCTCTGCCTCTATTCACCAGCGTTAACGGGCAGATAGTTAATTCAGGACTCAACTTAAAAGAACACTTTGCTGATCAGATTGTTGCTCAGGTAAATTTTGTTTCTCTTGTCGAAAATCTGAAGAATAAATGTGACTTGATAGTTGAAGTCGGACCGGGTAAAGTGCTTTCTGGTTTAGTGGAAGCAACAGATACTTCTGTCCTCTGTTTTCCCCTAGAGTCAAAACCGGGTATCGCTTGCGATTTGAATACTTTTTTAGCCGCATACTTTGTCCAAGGAGGCGAAGTTAACTGGCCAGCTTTGTATGAACAACGACTGGTTCGTCCTTTTGTTCCTGCTGCTGAACGTCTATTTGTTGATAATCCCTGCGAACGATCTTTTTCAGTATCTCTTGAAGAAATTGAGTCGAGTTCCTCCTTTTCTTGGGGAGAAATACAACAGTCATCACCAAATCTGGCTCTCGCTCATTCCTCGAATTTTTCCCAACCAGAAAGTTTTGTTGCAGATGATGAACTAACGACAGTCTTGGCAAATTACCTGCTGGAACGTGGTTCTTTTCTCTCTGAGTTAATCAGTGCCGATATCCAAAGCTTACCCTTTGTAAACACTCACAATCCCTAGAGGACATTATGACTTATTCTTCTGACTCCAAACCAGTCATTGGCAATCAAGAGATTGTCAAACTTCTCTCCCATTACTTCTCTAACCGAAGCCAGTTTTTGTCCCAAGTTATCAAAGCAGACCTTCAGTCTTATATTTTGCTTAAAAGTCCAGCAACTAATCTGATTCCCTTTCAAAGCAGTGTTCAGGTAAATAAACCTGTTAATAGTAATGGTCATAGCACTGTTAATAGTAATGGTCATAACACTGTTAATAGTAATGGTCATAGCACTGTTAATAGTAATGGTCATAACACTGTTAATAGCAATGGTCATAACACTGTTAATAGTAATGGTCATAGCACTGTTAATAGTAATGGTCATAGCACTGTTAATAGCAATGGTCATAGCAATGGCAATAGCAAGGGAATCCCAGAAACAACAGTAATCCAAACCAATTTAACTGTTGAAAAACGTTTAATTGAGTTAGTTGCAGAAAAAACTGGCTATCCAGTAGCCAGCATCAATCTTGATGCCAAACTACTAGATGATTTGAATTTAGATTCCATCAAAGCTGGCGAGTTAGTAGCGACAGCCGCCAAAACCTTTGGTGTGAGCGGAAAAATTGATCCTTCTGCTTTAGCTAATGCTACTTTACAAGAAGTGAAACAGGCTATTGATGCCATTGTTGCGGTGGGAATGCCGACTGAGATTCCTCAGCAAACAGAAATTGCGCCGGTGGCTTCCCCGCCTTCAGATTCCCTTGATGTTACCCAAAAATTACTGGAATTAGTCGAAGAAATGACTGGGTTTCCTAAAGATACCCTCAGCCTCGATCTTCGTCTTCTTGATGATTTAAACCTTGACTCTATTAAAGCAGCCGAGCTAATTGCTACAGCAGTCAAACAAGTGGGAGCAACTGGAAAACTAGATCCCTCAGCTTTAGCGAATGGAACTTTGGCGGATGTCATTGCGGCACTGGAGAAGGTATCAAACCAACTCTCTGTCAAAACTGCTACTTCAGAGAAAACACCAATCCCGCAAGCAAGCCAAAACAATTCTCCCCCGTTTGTCAACTGGGTTCGTAACTACGCCATTGAATACGTCTCTCAACCTCTGACTCCATCAACAATTGCCACTGATTGGTCACAAGCTCAAGTCTTAATTGTCTCTGATGTTTTAGACCTGGGGAATCTATCTAATGCTGGTACATCGATTGCTCAAACTCTTACCAAGCAATTAGAGCAATTGGGCGCTCAAGTCCAACAAAAGACCTACGCCGAAATTGCAGCGGCAGAACCCGCCAGTATCGGTTCATTCTCCCACTATCTAGGGATTTTACCCGATATTTCCCCCTTGCCATCGGAATTACCCCTCGCCGCCATGGTAACTCGCCTCAGCAGCGTTGCTACCATTAGCCACACCAATCCCTCGGCAACTTTAGCTTATATTCAATTTGGTGGGGGGCGTTTTGGCACTGGTGAGGGGGAATACCATCCCGAAGTCGCTTCAGCCGCGGCCTTTGCCCGCAGTGTTCATCTAGAGCGCCAAGAAGCACGAGTCCGGGTAATAGATTTGGCGGCAGAAATTGAACCAACTCAGGCCAGTAAGTTAGTAATTGAGGAACTAGCCGGCTCTGAGGCGATTACAACCGTTGGCTATGATGCGACGCAAGTAAGACTAATCCCCCAAGCCCAGTTACAGCAGCCGATTGATTATACGCCCCGTTCCCTCACCTGGTCAGCCTCAGACGTAATTCTGGTGACAGGTGGAGCCAAGGGAATTACCGCCGAATGCGCTCTGGCCTTAGGACAAAAAACGGGAGTGAAAATGGCTTTGGTGGGGCGAGCGCCAGCCCCAGAAACCGGAGACAGCAACAGCGAAATTGCCCAAACTCTCAAGCGCTTAGCGGACCTAGGACTCACCGGTGCTTACTATCGCTGCAATATTGCCAATCCTACCGAGGTCGAGCAGTTAGTTAACCAAGTGACCCAGGAATTAGGACCGATTACAGGGGTAGTTCACGGAGCCGGACTCAATCAACCCCGTCGCGTCGAACAAGTTAGCCCCCAAGATGCTCAAACAGAAGTCTCACCCAAACTTTTGGGAGCTTACAACTTATTGCAGGCCTTAGCCTCTAACCCACCCAAGCTCTTTATCGCTTTTAGTTCGATTATCGGCGTTACCGGAATGCCTGGTAATGCTTGGTATGCCTTTGCCAATGAATCCCTGTCCTTGCTGTTACAACAGTACCAACGGCAACACCCCCAAACTCAGGTACTTGCGCTTGCTTATAGCGTTTGGGATGAAATCGGTATGGGAGCGCGTCTTGGCAGTGTCAAGCATCTAGAGCGCATGGGGATCAAGGCGATTGCTCCGAGTGAAGGAGTCAGCCGCTTTCTCAAGCTTTTCCAAAACGCACCCAGCACTTCACAGGTAGTAATCACTGCTCGCTTGGGTGGCTTAGATACCTGGTTACCAACTCCCTTACCCTCTCCCGCCGGACTGCGCTTTATCGAAAATGTCCAATATGTGGAACCACAGGTAGCCTTGACCGTGCGGACTCATCTGAGTTTAGGGAAGGATCTCTATGTCAAAGACCACCTTTGGCGCGGTTCTTATTTATTCCCCACCGTGTTTGGGTTATGTGCCATGGCCCAAGCTGTAGCTTACCTGACAGGAACCTCAAACCCTCCAATTGTTCGCCTGGAAGATATTTCTCTGCGACGACCAATAGTCGTTAATCCAGAGACTGGGGTTGACATTCAAATTGAAGCAGAAATTGCCGAAGCTACCAGCAATGGGGAACGTCGAGTTAAAGTTGGCATTTATACCGAGCAAACCGGCTTTTCTCTGGCTCATTTTTCTGCCAATCTCATTCTCGGAGAGTTGACTTCTGCTTCTCAGGAAAAACCCGAATTAGGCCAACCTCTCCCAATCGCTCCCAAAACTGATCTCTATGGGGATTTACTCTTCCAGGGAGAACGTTTTCAACGCCTGGGTGAAATTTACATCCTTAGTGAAAAACAGAGTGTTTTCCGTTCCCACGCTCAACTTTCTGGAGAAGATTTATCCAATCAAAGCTTTAGCCAGGGATTGAATCACTCCTTAATCCTCGGCGATCCCTATTTTCGCGATGTCTTGCTCCAATCGGTACAATTGACCATTCCCCAAGATATCTGTTTACCCGTAGAAATTGCCAAGATTGAGCGATTTAAACCAGCCAGCAGCGATCAAGGTCGCCGCCTTGTCACCGTTAACCTATTGGCGCGGGAAGAGCGGGAGTATATTAGTGAAGTGATTGCTACCGATGAGCAGGGGAACTTAATTGAACGCTTGAGCGGTTATCGCCTACGGATTCTCGAAGAACACCCAGAAAATCCTACGGCTGCTGAGTTAGGCAATCCCGAAACCCGTGATCGCCAACACTTGCGACAAGTGTTACAGACAACTTGTCAGGGATTCGAGATTCCACCGCCTACCGTTGCGCTTGGTTATGCGCCTAACCTGCAAGGGAAATCCTTAGAACAGCGCCGCCAACAGGAAAAACCCATTGTAGAACGGGCGCTGAAAACTAAGCTAGGACTCAAACCCGAGCAAAAACTTGTTTTCGAGCTTGAGTCTCTCCCCTCCGGTAAGCCTCAATTGAGCGGGACACAAGTGTCTGGGTTAAATGTTTCTTTATCTCACTGCGATCGCTATTGTCTCTGCACCGTCGCTGAAACCCCCCAAGGTTGTGATATCGAAGCAATTACCCCTCGGACGGCGGAAGACTGGGTCGCCCTCTTAAGCGATCGCCGTAGTCAACTGATGGAGCAATTAGTGCGCCAAGGAGACACTCAAGAGCAGGCCGGTATGAGGATTTGGTCAGCCACAGAAGCAGTTCGCAAAGCTTTTAATGGTAGCGACCCGCAGTTTTCTCTAGTGGCGAAACAAGGGGATGGGGTCTTGTTATCCACCTCAACCCCGGAGGGTGAGTCTCAAGTGCTGACTGTCCCTGTCAAGTTAACCCGCCCACCAGAACGGATGGTGGCGATTGTGGTTTCCCACACCCCAGGGTCTGTCCCCACAGAAGCTAATTTCCAGTCTCCTCAAGCAACGGAAGCGGCGATTATCCCAGCGACACCGGGGAAAATTGACAGCCATAGCTCTCGCTACACCCATGATGGCCCGCAAGGACAATTAGTCTATGAGCAACGCTATCAAGTCAGTTTCAAAGATAGTGGTAGCATTAGCCGTCACGTTTACTTTGCCCAATATTTTCGCTGGATTGGCAAAATTCGGGAATTGCCGATGGAAAGCATTGCTCAGCAAATGTTAACGGACTTTCTCACCGGAGATTGGGGCATGGTTACCAATTCCGTTAGTTTGCGGGTTGTGGGAGAAGCTACCTCCTATGACGTGATTCAAGCACGAGCCTGGGTGGGCAATATTGTCGGCTCCTCCTTTGAGACTTACATCGAGTTTTGTAAGGTATTACCCGATAATTCCCTAGAGCGTCTGGCGATTGCCGAAGTTAAAGCCACTTGGGTGCGGTTAGTCAGCTATGGAGTTCCTGCTCCCATGCCTTTCCCGCCCTATCTCCAAGACTATTTGGCTCGCTTTGCCGCTGACAAACCCGCCAGCCTCGATTTAAAACACCCTGAAACCCTGCCGCTGCCTCCTCTACCTGCTAGTTTAGCCTCCTTAGATACTGGTGCCATCATTGATAAAACCCCAGTGCAAGAAAGTCGTTATGGAAGGCTATTGCGCTCTGAAGTTTTCCAAACCACTCTGGAAGAATCGAATTTAGTTGGTAATGTCTATTACGGCAATTATTTCATCTGGCAAGGGCGAGTTCTCGACCTATTCCTTTACTCGGTTGCTCCTGAATACCTGCGAGTATCTAACCCTCTCGGTGAAATGGTTTGTTTGTACACCCGTATGGACTATCTACGGGAAGCGATGCCTTTTGATCGCATTCGCACCCTTCTCTATGTGCGTTCAGTATCCGAGTGTGGCGCATCTTTCAACTTTGAGTTCTTCCGGGAACAGCCTGATGGCACTTTGGAAAAACTCCATGTCGGTCAACAAGATGTGGCTTGGGTGGAGCGTCAAGAAGATGGAACGGCTGTGGCCGCACCTTGGCCCGAGGCGGTGAAGCAGTCTTTAGTCGCAAGGGCGACCACCAGGGAAGCGGCTCTGTTAATGGTCTAGGAAAACCCAATCTGTAGGATGGGGGGGAACCCATCCTCAGACCAACCTACTGACTAGATTCTGCTTTCTCACTTTTCTCTATCTACCCAGGAAAATTTGTCATGTACAAGCCGAATAAATCATTGAGAAACCAACTCCGACTGATCCACATTTTGGCATCACTTCTCTTAGGTATTTTTATCTATTCCCCCTGGCGCAATCATCCAGGAATGCTGATAGCCGTCGGGATTGTCGTCTTTCCCCTCTTAAGCTTCACTGGACTTTGGATGTGGCAAGGGCGACGCATCGAAAAATGGTTAATGGAGAGCCGAACCATACTTTCCTCAGAGGATTCTCCCTCTTAATTGAACTAACTTAACGTAATTCTGGTTCTTCGGTTTGTGTTATGTAATAGACGGGGATTATACGCGATGAAAACCTTTGTGGTTGATCTAGAACCAACTAATCAATTAAGTCTCTTGCCAGATCAGGATTTAGTCGATTTATGCCCCCCGATCAAACCAGACCTAGTAACGAAGAACCGTAATTCTCATCCCTTTATCAGGAGAAATTGATCAATGAACACGACTCAAGCTTTGCACTACGATGTTGTAATTATGGGGGCTGGCTTTGCCGGTTTATGTCAGGCACGACACCTCATGCTCAAGATTCCTAATATTCGGGTAGCCCTAGTAGATCCTCGCCCCGAACAAAGGACAGATAAAGACTTAAAAATTGGCGAATCTACCATCGAAATTGCCGCCCTCTTCCTCGCTAAAGAATTAGGTCTGCACGATTACTTAATTGAAAATCACGCCCCCAAACAAGGGCTTAACTTTCACTGGCCCAAAAATCCAGCAAAAACTGAAACAATCGACGACTACTATCATGCTGGTTCCAACCGACAAGTTCCCATTCCCTCTTTTCAAATCAACCGTGCCAAGTTTGAACAAGACTTGCTAAAAATGGATAAAGCTATGGGAATCACTTTCTATAACGGGCAAGTTGTCGATGTTGATTTAACTCCTGGCGATGCCATTAAAACAGTTAAAATCAAGGTAGGCGATGAAAGAATGGAACTGCAAGCCAAGCACGTTATCGATGCAGCAGGACGCAAATTCATCATCGGGCGTAAGACTGACAACCTCCTATTTGGTCCAGAAAACTTAATGGGATTAAACACGGGATCTGCCTGGGTGCGAGTCAAAAATGTAGATCGGACTATTTTCCACAGTGGCTACGATCCTCTTAATGCCTCAACTAGCCATTATTACTCAACTAATCACTATTTTGGCGAAGGACATTGGCTGTGGATGATTCCGATTGACACCCAAACAATGGAATTATCTATTGGCGTGATTCATCACCATGATGTGATTAATTCTACTCAGGTAAACAGCCGGGAAAAATTCCATGATTTCCTGCGAAATAACCACCAAATTCTTGCCAATATTATTGACAGTGGAGAAGCAGTAGATTTCCACTATTGGCCGAGGATTTCTCACACAAGCAAAACCCTATTTTCTCCCGACAATTGGTATGTCCTTGGCGACGCGGCTTACATCTTCGATGCTTTCTATTCCTACGGAACCACCACGATTGCTTTAGCCATTGAAGGGATAACGGAGATTGTGCGGGCCAAACTGGCAGGGGAAGAATCGGCGGAACAAAAACGGGCTGCTTACAATGAGTTTAACTTAGCCTACTCCCGTAGTGTCAACTGTCTCTATCGGGGACACGCCAAACAGTTAGGACAAGCCAGTGTGATGAGTTGGCGCATTTACTTTGAGTATATGTGGTGGTTTGGGGTACAAGTTCCCATGTATGTAGGTAAATGGCATTTAGATCTCACCTATATTCCCATCTTTCTCAAAACTCTGAATAGCAATATTGATGGACTTTTTGCTGATTTAAATGAACAATTTACCGAACTAGCAGACAAGGATGTCAATATTGGACTAATGGATTGTTACCGAGGCGACCAACTTTTCAATGGCTATCACACCCTAAAACACTTTGATGACTTCTTAGAAAATACTAAGTTGGAACCCCGCCGTTGTAATGTCTTTGCTGGCTTAAAAGCTACCTGTTTCTATGCGGCTCTTTGGTATGCTCTCTTCCAATGGAAAGGATTTGGTATCCAAGGTTGTCTCCATCCCCACCATATTTACCATTTCTTGCGCCTGTTAGGGTTGTCAGGACAAGCAACTATCGGCGAGTTAATTTATAAGTTCAAAACCAAAGGACTGCCCGCCAACAGCGAAATTGAAGCGATGCGTCAAGAGTTTAAAACTTATCAATATCAACCAAAACTCCAGCCTTGGCTAACAGAAGCAACCAATTCCTAACGATTTCATTCTGGCAATTAAAAATGTAAAATTAAAAATTAGAAATTGTTAGCTTTTCAATTTTTAATTTTTAATTTACGATCTTCTTTCTTCCATCATTCTCTCAATTATTAAGGAGTTAACCATGAATTCTACCATTACTCAATCCCGAGAATACGATGTTGTCATTATGGGAGCAGGCTTTGCTGGACTGTGCCAAGCACGACATCTCATGCTCAACATCCCTAATATTCGGGTGGCGCTAATCGATCCCCGTCCCGTTGAACGCACAGACAAAGATTTAAAAATCGGTGAGTCTTTAATCGAAGTTGCCGCTTTATTTCTCTGCAAAGAATTAGGACTCCACGACTATCTAATCGAAAACCACACTCCCAAATCTGGTCTCAATTTTCACTGGCCTAAAGATACCTCAAAAACAGCCAGCCTTGACGATTATTATCATGTCTGGGCAAACCGTCAAACTCCAGTGGGATCTTTTCACCTACAACGGGCTAAATTTGAGCAAGATTTACTGGTGATGAATTGTCAAATGGGAGCCGATTTTTACGAGGGACGGGTCAAAGATGTCGCTCTTACTTCAGGGGATGAGCTAAAAACAGTTTACGCTAAAGTTGGCGAGGAAAATATTACCCTTCAAGCCAAGCACGTTATCGATGCCGCAGGACGGAATTTTATTATTGGACGCAAAACTGATAATGTGCTTTCTGGTCCAGAGAATCTCCTGGGACTTAATAATGGTTCAGCGTGGCTGCGGGTGAAAAATATCGACCGCACGATTTTCCACAGTGGCTATCATCCCGAAGGTGCATCTACGAGCCATTATTATGCCACCAATCACTATTTTGGCCAGGGTCATTGGTTGTGGATGATTCCGATTGATAAGCACTCGATGGAACTATCTATTGGCATTATTCACCATCACGAGGTTATTCCTGCTCATAGCATAAATAACCTTGACAAATTTGCCAATTTTCTCAAGAGCAATCATACTATTCTCTCTCAATTGATTGAAAGTGGGGAAGTAGTTGATTTTCATTACTGGCCGAAAATTGCCCACAAAAGCAAAGTTCTTTTTTCTCCTGATAACTGGTACGTTATTGGGGATGCTGCCCATATTTTTGATGCTTTTTATTCCTATGGAACGACCATGATCGCTTTTGAGGTAGAAAGTGTTACAGAAATTATCCGGGCTAAATTGGCTGAGGAAGCAGCAGCAGAACAAAAACGATCCGCTTACAATGATTTCAACCTAGCTTATGCTCGTACTGTTAACTGTCTCTACCGAGATCATGCCTATCAACTCGGTCATGCTAGTGTTATGAGTTGGCGGATTTATTTCGAGTATATGTGGTGGTTTGGTGTCCATGTTCCCACCTATATTGGTAAATGGCATCTGGACTTAAATTTTATCCCCCGCTACGTCAAGATTGCTAATGGAAATGTAGATGGCATTTTCGCTGACTTATGTAAAGAGTTTCATCAATTAGTTGAAGAAGGAGCTAATATCGGCTTAATGGATGCCTATCGTGCTGACCAATTATGGGGCAATTATGGGACATTAAAGCACTTTGATGACTTCTTAGAAAATACTAAATTCGAGCCTCGGCGGTGTAATGTTTTTGCCAGCATGAAAGCTGTTTATTTCTACATCGCTATTTGGTACGCTCTCTTTCAATGGAAAGCTTTTGGCATCGCCGGTTGGTTAAATCCGAAACATTGGTATTACTTTGGTCGGATGTTGAAGCTATCGATTCAAGCCACAATCGCCGAAGTAATTTATAAGCGCAAAACTCGAGGAATACCTGACAACACCCAAATTGAAAAAATGCGTGAGGAATTCAAAAACTATCACTATCAACCGCAGAAGAAATCGCCTTCTGTTGTTCAAAATGTGATCAGTGAAAGAGTAAAAATTGAGTCTTTTCCTGCTTAGTAGGAGCGAATAGCTGTCACTGGCGTCAACTTAAGCAAAGCCAAACTATAATCTGTCATGGCGAGACGGCGTTTTTGTCAATCCCTCCCCTCGCTATGACAATCAAAAAATCATCATTTTTCCTTAATTTGAGACTAATGATGGCTGTTCACCCGTAAAAGTCCTGCTCTTAGTTGAGGTAATTATCATGGAATTAGCCACCTTTGTCTCATCCCAATTCATCTTAGAGCCTAATGAATTGCGCCGGGGAATTAACCGCATTGGCTTAAATCTTTCCGAATCAGAATTCAATGCACTCGTGCAGGGGAACTCAGTTGACTTGGAAGGTAGAGGACTGAGTGAAATTGGCTCAATATTTATCATGGCAGCCGCTGTTGCTCCACTTAATTTGGGGAAGCCGAGAACCCTGCTCAAGTTTTCTGATTTACCGACTCTTGTTGAGCCAGACATTCCGCCTGAAAATGCTAGTTGTCCTGGAATTCCAATTTACTGTTGGCTCTCTGACTTAGACAAAAAATGTTGTGTCTATCTTACCTTAACCGATAGTAAACCAGTTCTACAGATCGGCGCTTAGTAATCGGTCAGAAAACTGTATTCCAGCAAAGGTGACATCACTAACCTACAATCAGTAATACGGGAGCGAAATCCGTGCAATATATATTAAGCGGACTACTCGGGTTGACATTCCTTTCAGTGTTCCTTGGCATCATCTATCAAGCGATTGGCACGAAAAGGGATAAGACTAAACACTTGCCGCCAGGTAAGCTCGTAGAGGTAAAAGGTCGTCAGTTCCACCTTCATTGTACTGGAGAAGGAAGTATCACTGTTGTGATGGACTATGGCATTGGCGGATTGTCTTTAATCTGGAGTCTAGTTCAGCCAGAAGTCGCCAAATTTGCGAGAGTATGTAGTTATGATCGCGCTGGTTATGGTTGGAGTGAGTCGAGTCAAAGCCCTCGCACTAGCCAGCAGATGGTGGAGGAACTAAGCGCTTTGCTTGATGAGGCTGGAATAGAGGGGCCGTATATCCTAGTCGGTCATTCCTTGGGGGGACTCAATGCTCGCTTATTCGCTAGTCAATATCCAGAGAAGGTGGTAGGAATGGTTTTGGTCGATGCTGTTCCAGCGGAGGTTTATTCTCGTCTAAGTCCTGCTTGGCAAGAGGGGATGAACGGATTGAGAAAGAAATTTACTTCTTTAATCTGGGTTGCTCGACTAGGATTATTACGGCTGTCGCTCCAGCTAAAGGGAGCAGCAGCAGCACCAGATTTTATCGAAAAGTTACCATTGGAGGTTCAACCGAAAATACTCTCCCAGTTTCTCCCTAAAACCTTTGCTACCGCCATAGCTGAAAATCAATTGATGCAAAGTAGTGCCGAGCAAGTTTGTCAAGTAGAATTAGTTAAAGATTTACCTTTGGCAGTGCTTTCCCACGGGGTCAATATGTTTGTTGATCTGTCTGTTCGAGAACCAGAGCAGGCTGAGTTGATCTGGCAAGAACTGCAAAAATCTACGGCCAACCTCTCTTCTGATAGCACCTTTGAAATCGTTAAATCCAGTGGACACAACATTCATATTAATCAGCCCCAAGTGGTAGTCAAAGCGATCCATCAAATCGTCGAAAAATGCCGTTCGAGAGAGCATAAATCTGGAAGCTGAATAGTCAGTTACTCTTGGTTTTGCTCAAAAGTCAAATTATCACCTATGTTCCCAGAAATATTCAGATGAACAACAAATTTTTGCCTCGCCAAAAAGTAACATCCTTCCTTGGGTTAACAACTCTTTCCCTTCTCAACCTAGCTGTCCCAGTTAAAGCGGCATCACTGCAATGTGATCTAGCCCAAGGAATTTGCCAGAGTGGGATCTATCATTTTCAGACTACCGCCAATATTAACGGCGATTTCAATAACCTCAATTTCAGTCCGACACCGATTAATTTTCAAGCGCAACTTGAGGGATTTTCCCGCCTCATGGTCGGTACTCCAGTCGATGCTATCGTTGGCGATCCCCTATTAGGAAATGTTGGCAGTGTTGATGGCCAACTTGATGTCATTCCCACTGAATTTTTTGCCAAATTGAGTGCAGTAAATCCCATTAATTCGTCTCTAAAACTTAATGGCTTAGTGGGTGATAATATTCCTGACTTAGCTCCTAGCCTACCGGAATCTATGCTTCCTTATAAATCTTTATACTCAGGGGGAGCGATTATTAAACAATCAACTAATCCTGTTTTAGCTGATAGTTTTTTAACAGTGTTTCTTCAAATCGACGGAACCTTATTCGGAGTAGAGCGTGCTTCAATACCAATCACCCTACAACCAGTGTCAACCTTTATTGGGATAATTCCTGGACAATCCATTCAGTATTATACCGATCAAGAAATTCCTTTCTTGACCCCTGGGGCTGATGGCATTTTCTGGACCGGTGACGAGCAATTTGAAGGAGCTAGATTGATCCCTCAAGGCGCGACGACTCACTCGTTATTACTGACCCTTACACCGATCACTGTCCCAGAGTCTTCTACTGGTTTTGCGTCTACATTAGTTGGCGTTGCCATAATTTTGCTGCTCTCGAAAAAATCAGGATCATAAGTCAGTAAATAACGTCTTGGCTACTGGACGGAACAGTATTACTTTTAGACAACCCTCACAAAGTATGTCATGAAATCTCCACTTTTTGTGAAACCAACTAATTGGCTTCTTATTACCTGTCTCACCATCGGGACTATGGCAACTGGCGCTGTAGCGACCTATTCAATTTGGCACTATCAATCTTCAAAAATAACATCCCCGGCTGCGGCCTCAACTACTCCGAGACAACTGCAAGCCGTGGCTGCTTTGGGCTATGTAGAACCCGCTGGAGAAGTGATCAAAATTTCGGCTCCTGCTGTTGTGGAAGGGGCACGCATTGATAAACTTTTAGTCAAACAGGGTGATCGGGTTGAAGTTGGACAAGTATTGGCTGTACTCGACAGTCGAGACAGACTTCAAGCAGCACTTGAACAAGCAGAAAATCAAGTTCGCATTGCCAAATCCCGTTTAGCTCAGGTCAAAGCAGGGGCCAAACAAGGGGATATTATTGCCCAAAACGCTAGATTTGAAGGTGTCAGGGCCGAACTAGAAGGACAAATTACCACCCAAAAAGCCACCATTGCCAGTTTGACGGCTCAATTACAAGGGGAAAAAACGGCTCAATACGCTACTATTGAACGCCTGAAAGCTGAGTTTAACAATGCCCAAAAAGATTGTCAGCGCTATCACTATCTATCCCAACAAGGTGCGGTTTCAGACCAAGACCGAGATCGCTTCTGCTTGATAGCTCAAACCAGCAAGGAAAGCCTACGAGAAGCCAACGCTAATTTGAATCTTATTGTCACTACTCTAGCCGCAAAAATTGATGAAGCTAGAGCTAATCTTGAGCGGACGGTGGCAACTTTAGATAAAAAAATCAAGGAAAACCAGGCCACTTTTGATTCAGTCGCTGAAGTGCGTCCTGTAGATGTTCAAGTGGCTCAATCAGAATTAATGGCGGCTCAAAGTGCTGTGAAAAAAGCTAAAGCTGATTTGGATTTAGCTTCAGTCAAAGCTCCTCAAGCAGGACAAATTCTTAAAATTCATACTTGGACTGGGGAATTGATTGGTGATCAAGGAATACTCGACCTAGGACAGACTAGCCAAATGTACGTCAACAGCGAAGTTTACGAAACAGATGTCAGTCGGGTTAAACTAGGACAACGGGCAAAAATTACTACCGATGGAATGATTGGAGAATTAAGGGGAACTGTCGCTGAAATTGGCTTACAAATTGGCAAAAAAGATGTCTTGGGTACTGACCCAGTTGCTGATGCAGATGCGCGAGTTGTCGAAGTTAAAATTCGTCTCGATCCCTCTTCTAGCAAACGAGTGGCTGGCTTGACTAATTTACAAGTTAATGTAGTGATTGATACTACTAAAACTCTTCTGAAAAAGGACGGATGATCTGTCATGAAACTATCTAGATGGAAATTGCCAACAGCTTGGTTACAACTACGCCACCAAAAAACTCGGTTGCTGGTTGCTCTCTCAGGTGTTATTTTTGCAGTTGTCATTGTCTTCATGCAGTTGGGGATTCGCGATGCTTTATTTGATAGTGCCGTTCGTTTCCATCAAAGTTTACAAGGAGATATTTTTTTAATTAGTCCTCGATCGACTGCCTTAATTGCGATGGAAAGTTTCCCAGAACGACGACTTTTACAATCACTTGCTTTTGATGAAGTCGATTACGTTAGCCCGATTTATCTCGATTTCGCTCAATGGAAAAATCCTAATACTCGTAATTATTGGCGTAATATTTTTGTCCTTGGTATTAATCTGAGATATCCCGTACTCAACTTATCTGGAATTAACGAAAATATCGAGAGATTAAAAATGCCTAATACAGTATTATTTGATGAGGGGTCTCGTACTGAATTCGGGACAATTGCCGAAGATTTTCGCAGGGATGGACGGGTAAGCACAGAGTTAGGAAATCCCAACGGGAATCGAAAGGTTAATGTGGTGGGTTTATTTCAGTTGGGTACTTCCTTTGGAGCCGATGGAAATTTAGTGACTAGCTATACAAATTTTTTACGAATTTTTGACAATCGCAAAAAAGGCTTCATTGATGTGGGTTTGATTAAACTAAAACCAAATCAAGATACTCAAAGAACCCTAGAAAAACTCAGAAAATACTTGCCAAAAGATGTTCGAGTGTTGTCGAAAAGCGAATTGATTAACTTTGAAAAAAAATATTGGCAAACTAGCACGGCGATCGGGTTTATTTTTAACCTAGGAGTTGCTCTAGGAATTATTGTTGGTGTGGTGGTGGTTTATCAAATTCTCTATACCAATGTTTCGGAACATCTTTCAGAATACGCCACCCTAAAAGCGATGGGCTATCGTCATAGCTATCTCTTATCAATGGTTTTACAACAGGCTTTTTTAATTGCTATTCTCGGATATATTCCTGGTTTTTTGATCGCTAATATTCAATATGAGTTGACTAAAAATGCCACCTTATTACCTGTCAATATGTCGCTTGATCGAGCGGTTTTTGTCTTTATCTTAACCTTAGTCATGGCCTTCGTTTCAGGAGCCACTGCTGTTAAAAAATTGCAAGATGCCGATCCAGCCGATATTTTTTAGAAGAAAGAAACAGATATCCATCCCTCATCTCAATGAACGAGGCTGTCTATGGACGTTATTGATATTCAAAACCTCAATCACTATTTCGGCCAAGGAACGCTGAAAAAACAAGTTCTTTTTCAGATAAACTTAAAAATTACAGCCGGAGAGATCGTTATTTTAACTGGCCCTTCTGGTTCCGGAAAAACAACCTTACTATCCTTAATCGGTGGCCTACGCTCTGTTCAAGAAGGAAGCTTACAGCATTTTGAAAAAGAATTACAGGGGGCTAGTGAAGAACAATTAGTCCAAACCCGCCGTCAAATTGGTTATATTTTTCAAGCCCATAATTTGTTACCCTTTCTAACCGCAAGACAGAATGTACAAATGTCGATCGAGCTTCAGGAAAATCTCGGCGGGCGGGAAGCGGAAGAACGGGCCGCTTTGATATTAGAAGAAGTCGGCTTAGGACATCGGATCGACTATTATCCAGATAGCCTATCTGGGGGACAAAAACAAAGGGTAGCGATCGCGCGAGCTTTGGCCAGTAATCCTCCATTAGTTTTAGCCGATGAACCAACGGCCGCCCTCGATAGTAAAACGGGACGAGACGTGGTGAATTTGATGCAACGTTTAGCCAAAGAACATAGACGTACTATTGTACTCGTCACCCACGATAATCGGATTTTAGATATTGCTGATCGCATTGTTCACATGGAAGATGGACGCTTGTGCGGTTGCTAATCCCATCTAGAGAAAACTCAGAAAAGGCACTATGGCCAGTTTTGTCCGTTAGACAGGCACCATTCTCATAGACTACTGCCATAGTTTTTTCTTCCTCAAGTTTTAAGTAGGTAGGTGGAATTAAATATAAGATGAACTTAGGTTGGGTTGAAGTATGAAACCCAACGCCTTAGATAACACTGTCCACTTAAAACTCAAATCTGATGACTGA
>SFAU01000221.1 GCA_007096045.1 Microcystis novacekii Mn_MB_F_20050700_S1
CATTTTACGCAGGGGGTACTTAGATAAAATTACTATAGCACAATAAAAGTTAAGTTAACAAGCTATAGTTTAAAAAGCCGTCCTAAAAGGACGGGGCTTTAACCCAAAATTTCGGTAAGCTGTACTGAATTTAAACTGCGTCTTGGAAATTTTAGTACAAACGCTCAAACTGCCTCTCCCCGCTCCGGTGCTCCCCTGCAATCTTAACCAGTAATTTAGATAGTCAACAGCTTAACTTATCTCAGAACTCCAATAGATAGGTAGAGTTGGCTGAATAAATCTAAAAACCTTGTTAGATAAGGCTTTTAGACTTTTTTGACCTCAAAAAGTGCTGATAAAACCCTACACCCCACACCCCACACCCTGCCCCCACGAAAAACTTTTTTAGCAAACCCTAAGTAGGGAGGCACAATTATTTGTAGGATGGGTTAGCGGTAGCGTAAACTATGCGGGCGTTGGGTTTGATGCTTCAACCCAACCTGCGTTAAAGCTGAGAAAAAAAGCGAACTTCTCTAGGGAGAAATTCCCCTTAATTTCCAGAAATTCTGAATTTATTAATTAGGGCTTGCTGAATATCAGTAGAAGCTTTGCTAGAAAAGAGTTTAGGGACTTTTTTTTCAAAAAAAGTCCCAGAAACAAACGTTGAGAAATCGCTCCGAGGAACTCAAAACCCTTGCACTTTCCAGAGGCGAGCGCAAAGGGTTCCGCTTCCCAATTAGGCACGAGCTTCGAGACGACCGTAGAAAATGCCGCGAATTTTCACTTCTTCAGCATCTTTTGCCCCTAAATCCGTGTCGGAAGGTTGTTCACTTTCAAAAACACCAGCAAACTCGCCGGTAGAAGCGTCAACTTTAGTCACCTGTAAAGACATAGTACCTTTACCCAGTTCCGTCGCTTTGACGTTAGCACGCTGGAAATCTTGACTATCAGCACTAGCGGGTAAAGCGACAGCATTATCATAACCCGTCACCACACCCCGACCTTTGGGATCTAAGAAACCAGCACCACGATAGGAAGGAACTTTAAAGTCGCCTTCAAAATCGGTGGAACTGTTAATCGAGCTAAATCCGGCCTCGGTTTTGCCAGTGAAACCTTTAATGGTAAAGAAGAGGGGAACTCTTTCACCTCCGGGTAATTGTACGGTAATGGGTTGGAAATCAATACCGTCTTCTTCCTTGAGGGTTAAAACACCATCTTCGCCTACGGTTAAGGTCGCTGTCATCTGTTCTAAACTGGTGGTATCTCTGGTTAAGAGTTTACCCGGGATAAAGGTGGCTGCTTCCCGCTTATTAACCGGTTCACCCTTGACAAAATATTCTTGGGGTTCCAAGCATAAATCTGTCACCACATAACTTTCGCCGCTTTCTAAGGGGAGAGTACCCCGGGTAAACTCGGAAATCTGCGGACATTTGTTAGCTAATCCCGTGTTTAAAATTTCATCATAGGTTAGCTCGTTTCTATTCAGGACGGCACTAGGCGCGTCGCTACAAGCTGTCAATACCCCCAAGCACAAGGCTAAAAAGGCAACTAACAAGGCACGAAATCTCATCTATGTCAACCTCTCTTTGTCAATCTTTACAATTACTACCCTTGATCCATAGCCTGATCAATTATCGAATCGGTTGCGCCAATTCATCGAAACTCAGTTTATCAAAGATCAGTGACCATTGAGAAGATGGGAGGCAAGAGGCAAGAGGCTCTAGGTAACTCATAACTGATGACTGATATGATTGGTGTGACTGTTTTCAGATGCAGAAATTTCGATGAATAGCCGATTGCCGGGAGATAATAGCCAATTAGATAGCCAACTACATTCCCTTGTAACGACGGTGACAGCGATCGCCCAAGAACAGCAGGGAGATTGTAAGGGTTTGTTAATGTTGCTGCGAACTTTAGAAAATTTACATCGGCAAATTCGCGAGCAGATGTTCGAGCCATCTTTACCCAATACCCGCAAGGAATTATACGGATTACTCCGGGATATCGAGGAAACCGGGGGATGGCCCTATATAGAACGGATGAAGTTACAAATGTTAATAGAAAAATTATTAGCCAGTGAAGTCGGCGCGCTCGAGCCGGCGGCAAAAACCGATGAGCGGGAAAAATGAGTTTCCAGAGGGTACGGAGCGGGGTAAAGTATTGGGAAAATGGATATTTAGGGGTAAATCATGACCACCGTGAACCCGATTAAATTTGGAACCGATGGCTGGCGCGGGATTATCGCCGCCGATTTTACTTTCGATCGAGTCGCTCTGCTCGCTCCCTTGGCGGCTCAAGTTTTAGCGGATAATTATGGTCAGATCACCGGTTCGCGGACGATGATCGTCGGCTATGATCGGCGGTTTATGGCGGAGGATTTTGCTCAAACTGCGGCGGAATCACTTCAAAAAGCCGGTTTTGATGTGCTTCTCTCCCAATCCTACGCTCCCACTCCCGCTTTTAGTTGGGCAGCTCGCTCAGAAAATGCTCTCGGTGCGATCGTGTTAACCGCCAGTCATAACCCAGCCAAATATCTCGGTTTGAAGGTAAAAGGTTATTTTGGTGGTTCTGTCTCGCCGGAAATTACCCAACAAATTGAAGCTTTATTGTCTAATCCGCCGCAATTTAAGGCAAATACAGGTAAATTAAGCACTTTTGAGCCATGGTCAAGTTATTGTCAGGGTTTACGCCAAAAAGTTAATATTGCCGCTATTGCCAACGCGATCGAATCGGGACAACTAAAAGTTTATGCCGATGTCATGCACGGTGCGGCGGCTACCGGTTTAGAGCGTCTTTTGGGGGTAGGGATCACGGAATTACGCCGCAATCGCGATCCTTTGTTCGGTGGCGGCTCTCCGGAACCTTTACCGAGAAATTTGCGGGAAATCATCGATAAACTGGCTCACAGCGCAAATTTAGCCCCTTTGCGAGTAGGTTTGGTCTTCGATGGCGATAGCGATCGAGTGGCGGCGATCGATGGTCAGGGGAATTTTTTAAGCACCCAAAATCTCATCCCGATTTTAATCGAGCATTTAGCCGGCAAAAAGGGAATGAGAGGGGAAATTGTGAAAACGGTGAGCGGTTCCGATTTAATCCCCAAATTAGCCAGTTTATACGGTTTATCGGTCTTTGAAACCCCGATCGGTTACAAGTATATCGCCGATCGAATGTTGACCACTCCTGTGTTAATTGGTGGGGAAGAGTCGGGAGGTGTCGGTTATGGTACTCACATTCCCGAACGGGATGCTTTATTATCAGCTTTATACGTTTTGGAAGCGGTGGTGGAATCGGGCCAAGATTTAAGCGATCTTTACGCGCAATTACAGGATAAAACTGGTTTTCATTCTCAGTATGATCGCATTGATTTACCCCTAGCTAATATGGAAGCTCGCGATCAGTTAATTACTGCTTTGGATAACGATCCCTTAAGGGAAATTGCCGGTAAACAAGTCACTGATTGTAATCCTATGGACGGCTATAAATTCCGTTTAGAAGATGGCAGTTGGTTGTTAATTCGCTTTAGTGGCACAGAACCGGTTTTGCGTCTCTACTGTGAATCTTCAACCCTTGATCGAGTTGATGAAATTCTCGCATGGGCAAAATCTTGGGCTACCTATATCTAGAATTTTACCGGGGCGGTACGACGATCAATTAAAGTACCGCCATCAACACTTTTGCCAGTCCTTAGCCGATAATTTTAAGCCATACGGACATTCTCAAGCACCGCTAGGTATTCTAGTATTTGCTGATGAGCCGGGTTATGTAGTGGATAGAGATGATTGTAACAGATGGTGACGAGGGCTTGCAGATCATCCACTAAATCCTCAGCTGCAATGGATTCCTGGGGTTGATTGAGGAGAATAACTTGGATTTTGAAGAGACTGCACAAACTGAAGATAAAATCATGACAAAAGCGACTCACACTTTCCGGACGGTTTAAAACTAGGCATTTCACCTCACCGTGACAAATCATCTTCACTAGACGCATAAAATTAGGGTGATTGTGGCTAACTCCGTCGCCGATATCGGTGAGAATTTCAAAGGGTTGACCCTGCTGATGACAAAAGTCTTCTAACGCTTTTATCTGGGTGTCTAATTGTGGTTTTTGTTCAGGTCGATTAACACGAGCATAGCCAATAATAGATGCAGTTTCTTGTCCAGATTGTAAGAGGTCTCCCCGTCGAAATCGGCGATGACCGCCGTAGGTACGAATTGGGGAAATTTTACCCTGTTTTTCCCAGCGCCGAAGGGTTTTGATGCTAACTCCGAGCAAATCCGCAGCTTCTCGAATAGTGATGAGTTTATTCATATAATGTATGACTCAGTTTTAAATTAAAGAAACTTATCGAGAGAGAATTGTCCAACTTCAGACAGTCAGTTGTCCACTTTCATACTGTGATCACCTGACACCAGTGATTGTGCATGAGTTAGGCAAATTAATCATCCCCCTTTAGATAGAGATATTAAACGGGACTTTTGGTCTTTCTAGGGACTTCCAAAAAATAAACTATTCATTCTCAAGAATAATAATCATTCTCGGAGTGTAGGAGGTAGGGGTCGATGGTTGCCTCCTCCTTCCAATTTTGTAGTAGAATTAATCCTGTACATTATTAATCAAGTTTTTCTTTGTAAGTGTATATGAAATTAACTGATTCCCTCAAGAAATTGCTCAGTGAAACTGCACTTCAATTAAAAGGTGCAGCTAAAAGAAGATTCATGGCCCAAACAGTCTTAGAATTAGGCTATGGGGGACAA